>JAAZEC010000151.1 GCA_012512495.1 Erysipelothrix sp. | reverse complement strand
CATCGAACTGTTGCCATTCCATGTTCTCCGTGTTGACGGTATTCTTGAAGTATTTGATACCACCTTCGTTGATGGATAGACTCATGTCCGGCATTAATAAATCAACATCGACGTGTTGAGTTAGGCCAATCCCTTTACAGTGTTCACAGGCACCTAGTGAGGCGTTAAATGAGAACAACCTAGGTTCCAAATGGTCAATACTGAAGCCACAGACGGGACAAGAGTGATGGGTTGAGAAATGATGGAGCTCAGAACCAGCGAGGATGTCGACGTTCCCTTTGCCAAGTTTGAGGGCGGTCTCGAGACTGTCGTGGAGCCTGCTTTCAATACCTTCCTTGATGACGAGGCGGTCAATGACTGCCTCGATGGTATGGCGCTTGTTCTTATCGAGTGCTTCTAACTCTTCGATAAGGGTGATGTTGCCGTTGACGCGGACTCGGACATAGCCACTTTTCTTGAGTGATTCTAGGATGTCCTTGTGGCTGCCCTTCTTGTCACTAATGACGGGGGCGATAACCATGATGCGGGTCTTTTCTTCAAACTTTAAAACGGCTTCAATGATTTGAGGGATGGTTTGGCTCTTGATTTCGATGTTGTGGTATGGGCAAAAAGCGGAGCCTGCCCGGGCATACAATAGCCTCAGGTAATCATAGATCTCCGTGACGGTGCCGACGGTTGAACGCGGGTTGTTATTGGTGGTCTTCTGGTCGATGGCGATGGCTGGGCTGAGCCCTTCGATCACGTCGACGTCGGGTTTTTCGGTATTTCCTAAGAACTGGCGGGCATAGGCGCTGAGTGATTCCACATAACGGCGCTGGCCTTCAGCGTAAATGGTATCGAAGGCTAGGGAGGTTTTCCCTGAGCCTGATAGTCCTGTCATAATGACTAATTTATTACGAGGTATATCGAGGTCGATATTCTTGAGGTTATTGACTCTAGCACCTCGTATTACTATTTTATCTTTTTCCACAATTTCCCTCTATTCTGCTTTTAACTCTAATAGTATATCACGAAGTTCCGCGGCTCTTTCAAAGTCAAGAACCCGGGCTGCTTCTTTCATTTCGAGCTCTAGATCATCGAGCACTCGTTGGCGCTCAAGCTTGGTTGTCTTGCCTTTTTTGGTGAGGAGCTTCATGGACATTTCCTTGGTTTCAACGCTACGGATCGATTCACGGACTTCTTTTTTAATCGTCTGTGGAATGATGTTGTGCTTCGTGTTGTAGTCGATCTGAATCTGACGGCGACGATTGGTTTCCGAAATCGCATAGTCCATGGAATCGGTAATTCGATCGGCATACATAATGACTTTCCCCTTCACATTCCGCGCGGCCCGTCCAATGATTTGGACCAAGGAGCGCTTACTACGAAGGAAGCCTTCCTTATCAGCATCCAGGATGGCGATGAGGGATACTTCGGGTAAATCGAGACCTTCTCGTAACAAGTTGATGCCTACCAAGACATCGATGTTACCTTTTCGCAAATCCCTTAGAATCTCGATTCTCTCGAGCGTCTTAGTTTCATGGTGAAGATAGCCCACCTTGAGATTGAGTTTAAGGAAATAGTTCGTCAGATCTTCGGCCATTCTGACGGTCAGTGCGGTTATGAGGACCCGTTCGTCGTTCTTGATTCTAATCTTGATTTCATCCAACAGATCGTCAATCTGACCTCTGGTGCCTCTGACATCAATCATAGGATCGACTAGGCCGGTCGGACGGATAATTTGTTCGACCACGACATTGCCAGCGAGTTCGACTTCATAATCGCCAGGGGTCGCGGAAACGTAGATCGCTTGGTTAATCTGATCGGAGAACTCATCGAAGGTCATGGGTCGATTGTTGAGAGCGCTGGGTAGGCGGAAACCGTAGTTGACCAGGGTCTCTTTTCGGGAGCGGTCCCCATTGTACATGCCGCGAACTTGAGGCAGTGAAGCATGGGATTCGTCGACCACGAGTAGGAAATCGTCCGGGAAATAATCGAAGAGATTGAAGGGTCGTTGATTGGCGCTACGGCCATCAATATGCTGGGAGTAGTTTTCAATGCCGCTACAGATGCCGGTTTCACGTAGAGCTTCCAGGTCGTAGCGGGTTCTTTGTTCCAAGCGTTGAGCTTCTAGCAGCTTGCCTTCCTGGTTTAGGACGGCGAGTCTTTCTTCGAGTTCTTTTTCGATGTTGTCACAGGCTACCAGAATATCGTCCTTCTTACGGGCGTATTCGTTGGCTGGGAAGATGTTGTAGACTTGGTAGGCCTGTTTGACGGTGCCGGTTAGGCTGTCGAGTTCGATGATTCTTTCGATCTCATCTCCGAACATCTCGATGCGTAGGATAAAATCATCCCTATAGCCCAGCATGAGTTCAATGATGTCACCGGTGACTCGGAAGCGGCCACGGGTTAGATCGATGTCATTTCGTCGGTATTGGCGGTTGACGAGTTCCCGAAGCAACTGATTGCGATCGATGGTGTCACCGACCCGCAGTGTATACAACATGTGTCGATAGAGTTCGGGATCGCTACTAGCATAGATACAGGCGACGGAAGCGACGACGATGGTGTCTCTTCTTTCGAGGATGGAGTTGAGGGCACTGAGCCGTAACATGTCGAGTTCCTCGTTGATCATGGAGGTCTTTTCAATGTAGGTGTCGGTGCGTGGGACGTAGGCTTCTGGTTGGTAGTAGTCGAAGTTTGAGACAAAGTATTCTACCCGGTTATTGGGGAAGAAGGACTTGAACTCGGAATAGAGTTGACCGGCCAGAGTCTTGTTATGGGCAAAAACTAAAGTGGGTTTATTCACTTTAGCGATTACTTGTGAGACTGTATAGGTTTTACCGGTCCCGGTGGCCCCTAACAGTACTTGATGTTTTTTATTGTTTTCTAATCCTTCGATTAGTTGCTCGATGGCTTTGGGTTGATCTCCTTTTGGATCATACTCAGATATGAGTTCGAATTGCTTGCTCAAGGGAATCACCCTCCTAACTAATGGGAGATAAGTTCAAGTGCCATTTGATACTGGACATCATGGATTTCACTATTAAGATGCCATTCACGGACAATTGAAGAGGAAAGGCTCGAGATTAGTCCGGCATTTACGATGCCGTCGGTTCTCATTTGTAGGTCTTTCTGGTATTGAATAAGAGCCTGATTGGTGGCTTCTGAGAAGTAACCGTCATAACGGTCAACTGTGTAGCCTAAGAAATCAAGAGCATATTGGACATAGATAATACTTTCGGAGACACTGTCGACTTTGAAGCTTTGGGGTTCGCCCTCTTCAAAGGTTGGGGTAGGTTGATAGAAGACTTCGTGGAGCCTCATTTCAACAGAAGGTTTGATGCCGATCCCATGAATTTGATTACCCTTTGGTGTGAGCCATTGAGCAGTCGTATATTTGAGTGCGGAACCATCGTCAAACTTGCTGGTGACTTGTACGGTACCTTTGCCGTAGGTTGTGACACCGACGACTTTAATATCGAGGTTATCCTTAAGGGCGGCTGTGAGGACTTCGGAGGCTGAGGCTGAGTATTCATTGGCCAGCATCACAATCTCTTCGAAGTTTTCGAAGACTTCGCCGTTTGAGTAAGTCACGACTTCGTTGCCATCACGGAACTGTTCAATGATTACGATATCCTCCTCTTCTAGGAAGAAGGAGGCAATTTGGTTGAGCGTGCTAAGGTAGCCGCCACCGTTGTCCCTGACGTCGATAATGAGCTTAGTAGCTCCTAGATTGGCCATTTCTTCTAGATAGTATTTGACTTCTTCACCTGTTTGAAGGCTGAAGGAACTGATTTCAAGATAGCCGATGTCCTCACCGACCATTTCGCCATAGGCTGATGATAGGACGGGACCTCTAGTAATGCGGAGGGATACGAT
>JAAZEC010000150.1 GCA_012512495.1 Erysipelothrix sp. | reverse complement strand
ATATGAATATTACAGTAGAAGGCAATGAATGTGGGGTTGGTGCGAAGTATGGACCTATGGAAGTGACCAACCCAGTTAGAATGATTACTTCCAGCGTTTATGTCGAAGGTGGTAAAGAGCGAGTCGTACCTGTGAAGACACGGACAGAGATTCCTAAACCCCTAAAGATTGAGGTGGCAAAGCAACTGAAAAACGTTGTTGTGATGGCACCGATTAAAATCAATGATATTATCATTGAGAATGTCTTGAATACAGGTGTTGATATCATTGCGACTGGCAATGTTGACGCTGTTTAATTGGTTTTAAGTTGCTAGACATAGCAATTAAAATAACACCCAAAAGGAGGAAATTATGGGAAAATATGTAATTGCACTTGATGCAGGGACAACGAGTAATCGTGCGATCATCTTTAATAAAGAAAGAGAAATCGTAGCTGTAGCTCAAAGCGAGTTTACACAAATCTATCCAAAACCAGGATGGGTTGAACATGATGCAATGGAAATTTGGGCCACTCAAAGTGGAGTTTTAACTGAGGTTATCGCTAAAGCCGGAATTAAGGCTGACGAAATTGATTCAATCGGAATCACTAACCAACGTGAAACGACAGTTGTTTGGGACAAGAACACTGGAGTTCCAGTATTTAACGCAATCGTATGGCAATGCCGCCGTACTGCTGACATCTGCGACCGTTTAGTTGCTGCTGGTCATAAAGAATACGTCCGTGATGTAACTGGTCTTGAAATTGATGCTTACTTCTCAGGAACCAAGATTCAATGGATCCTTGATAATGTTGAAGGCGTAAGAGAAAGAGCAGAAAGAGGAGAACTATTATTCGGTACAGTTGACACTTGGTTGATTTGGAAGCTTACTGAAGGCCGTGTTCATGTTACTGACTACACGAACGCATCCAGAACGATGGCTTATAACATTAAAGAACTTAAATGGGATGAAAAGATGTTAGAACTCTTGAATATTCCTGCTTCAATGTTACCAGAAGTCAAGAACTCATCAGAAGTTTATGGTTACACTAAGGTTTTAGGCGTTGATGTTCCTATCGCTGGAGCTGCTGGTGACCAACAAGCTGCATTATTCGGACAAACATGCTTTAACCCAGGCGAAGCTAAGAATACTTACGGAACAGGCGCATTCTTACTTATGAACACTGGTACTGAAGCTGTTGCTTCACAAAATGGACTTGTAACAACTATTGCTGTTGGTATCGATGGTAAAGTTGAATATGCTCTTGAAGGATCAATCTTCGTTGCTGGTGCTGTTGTACAATGGCTACGTGATGAATTGAAACTTGTTGAAACTTCATCTGACACTGAATACTTTGCAAGTAAAGTTGAAGACAATGGTGGCGTGTACATCGTTCCTGCATTCGTAGGACTAGGTGCTCCTCACTGGGATGCTTATGCACGCGGCGCAATCTATGGTTTAACTCGCGGTGCTAACAAGAATCACATTATCCGTGCTGCTTTGGAATCAATCGCTTTCCAAACTGCTGACATTCTTACAGCTATGGAAAAAGACTCAGGCGTTAAATTGGCTGCACTTCAAGTTGATGGTGGAGCAAGCCAAAACAACTTCTTAATGCAATTCCAAGCAGACGTATTAGGAACTGACGTTCGTCGTCCATTAAATACTGAAACTACTGCTCTTGGTGCTGCAATGTTAGCTGGT
>JAAZEC010000149.1 GCA_012512495.1 Erysipelothrix sp. | reverse complement strand
CAACGATTCCTCAAGCGAGTTAACTCTTTCAACCAAATCATCATTCTTTGATCTCGCATTAACTAATTCCTGCTTCAAGGCCGTCACTTGATCTGTGTTACTCTCAGCCGGACTACAACCAACCACCAGCAACAACACCATGACACTGATTAATAACCCTGTTCTTCTCATGATCTATTCCTCCTTAATCCAGAATCTCTAAGCCAACCAGCTGGAAATTCATATCATCGGTGACTTCATTGCCCTCAATTTCAAAGCTGAGATCTACTCTAAAAGTCAGTTGTTTGTTTAAGACGACACTGTTGAATAGCTCTTCACTTACTTCCATCGTTAGCAGGCCGTTGTGATCTTCATCTTCCAACTTGGTTACCACCAAAAGATAGGGACGAGCCTGAGTTCCCTCAATTTTTGCTAGCACTGTGAATTGCGTCTCTATCTGTGCAATCATCGCTCTTGGAGCACCAGGAACATAATTATTAGACTCATTCACTTGACGCTCCAGTTCTTCCATCTGCTTGGTCAGCTCGATGTTAGACTGTTTCACCGTGATAATCTCTTCCTGTAACGCAACGCTCTCGCCTGTGTTCTCCTCAACAGCAGAGCAGCCAAGTAACACAAGAGCCAACACCAGTAAAATCAACTTTCTCATTTCTAATAACCTCCTTGAATTAGTATCATGTTATTAATCACATTATCAAACTCGAATAACTCAACAGGATCACTCTCTAGACCACTCCGAACTACGCTTCTATCAAGCAGCGAATAATAGGCATCCTCTTTCTCATAATAGATCGGGTTTCTAACAAAACTATCCCCAACCTCACACACCTCTTCATCCAGTGTCATACAGTGTAACTCACCGGAGCTTTCACCTTGATAGTGAATCTCATTGTCCTTTATGTAGAACCAGCGAGGGGAATCACTAATGGTAAATAACTTACTGAACACACCATCCTTTAGCTGAAAGAAGGTGCTATCGTGCTCTATTTCGTCTTGAAGTGAGTAACCAGATAGAATCAATGAGTTGTCTTTAGAGTTTACGTTAACAAGCCGAATATCGAAGTCAGAATTCCAGGATAAATTCAGAGGTTCCTTAGACTTTAAATCCACCAAATAGGGCTGCACAGCAAGGCTCGCTGCCCCCTTCTCAACCGCCGCCAGAAACACTTTGTCATTGCCCAGGGGAACTATCGAGTTTATAGCAAGTAATGTATCAGTTAAGACCTGATGTGAGTCTTCCTCCAGATCGTGATACACAAGCTGATTCTCTTTCGAACTATACAAGACAGCATTACCCCGTTCATAATAGAGCGCTTGCGAAGTGAGTGGTAAAGTATCCACAAGTTCTGGTTTTGACGTTTCATCATCCAAAGAGTAATAATACACATCATTCTTCTCACTAGTACTCACGACAAACGACAAGTAGGCATGATTAACTTTAAATCTTGCTACACAGCCAACCAACAGAAAGGAACACAATAACCCTATAAGCCAGTTGACTCTCTTCATCACTTACTCCTTTCAACTCATTAGAATCTAGTACAGATATAGCTAGCTACCTATAGTCTAACAAACTAAAAAGAATCGTCTACCACTTTTGTCTAAACTGTCAGATATTTGATTATTCTGCGTTTTTTTCAATCAAAATTATAAGATCAAAGCGAGTATCACTCACTGAAATTTCAAGAATACCCCCAATCTTCTTCAACGCACTCTTCATATTATTAAGACCCAAACCGGAATGTTCCTTGTCTTTGGTTGATACCATTTGTCCATCAACAAACAGATACCAGCATCTTAAGATGAATCTCATTCTCACTTAAAACAACCCTAATTATTCTCTTGCCCATATCCAAAAATATAAATTATTACCTAATTGTAAGTTAGGTGAAGCACCCAGTATAATCACATTCAATTTGTGAGTTTTGAGCAGGTACTATTAGATGGGCGCTTAGAATTAACCAACAATCGAGTGGGAAGTGATATCAAATCCTTCGTCATCAGAAGAAAGAACTGGTTATTCAT
>JAAZEC010000148.1 GCA_012512495.1 Erysipelothrix sp. | reverse complement strand
GTCAAAATAACCAAGAGGATAACCTTCCATGGTTTCGCTTAACATCTTAAAGTCTTTTCTCACAGCATTATTCTTTAACATTTATCCAATCACCTTCGTTTGAATAGTTTGGGTTAACTCTTCCCTGATGGATTCATTCTCAATGACATCCACAATGGGCATCAAGTAGCCTAGCGTAATCATTTCCATGGTTTTCGCGTAAGTAAGTCCTCGCGATTGTAGGTAATAGACCGCTTCCGGATCTGGTTGACCGACCGAGGCAGCATGGCTCGCTTCGACATCGTTCTCATTGATGATGAGTTTAGGGTTGATGATTGCCTTTACTCCCTCATCTAGGTTGATGACTCTGGTTTCCTGATGAGTTTTGGAACGGTGATAGCCATGTTCAATCGTACCGAGTACTTCTAAACCTAGCGTGCCACCCTTGAAGACCACCGCATGGTTTTTAACCATCGCATAGGAATCCTTTGCAATGTGGACCACATCGAATTTCCATTTCAGTTCATTGAAAGCGATTGAGGCCCCTTGAACATCTAGATGGCTAAACTCACCGATTAAGCGGAAGGCACTGACCTTGTCATGTTTACCATTGGTCAATTCACCATAGTTTGCGCTGATGGTGGTATGAGCCTCAAGTGTTACCATTTCGTTGACACTGAGATGCTCATCTGAACGGTTCATGTATAGGAAGTTCCACTGTGAATAGGGTGAAAAATGAAGATTCAAATTAAGTTGGCCTGAGCCATAGACATTGATTAGGAAGGTACCCTTTGAATCCGTTAGCCCTACGATATCGATATCCAATGTATCTTTTACTGTGATATTGATTGTTGAGATTTGATCGCTCACAAGCTCATAACGTTGTGATGTCTCTATATTGTACTCAAAGACACTACTGCTAATCGACATTTTTAGTTCCTTCATTCACGGCACAAGTCTGTAGTGAAACACGTGGCTTCGCATTGGCTTGGATATCGCGATTCGTGACATCGATTCCCAATTCATCTTTGATCCAGTCATATCCTTCCGCATCGACACGATTGACCAGTGATCCATCCGAACTGACGACAATTTTACCATCAATCATAATATGGGTATGAGTAGGCGTGATTTGTTGGAAGAATCTTTCGTAGTGGGACACAATCATCATTCCAGTGTCGCTACGATCGGCCATTTCCTTGATTGCTTTGGCAACAATTCCCAAGGCATCAATATCGAGTCCAGAGTCTATTTCATCGAGCATGGCGATTTTTGGTTCAAGTAGCATCATCTGTAAGATTTCGTTACGCTTCTTTTCACCACCGGAGAAGCCTTCATTCAAGAAGCGGTGCGCAAGGTCTTCTTTCATATCTAAGATATCAATGGCCCCTTCCATCTTCTTGACGAATTCGAAAAGGCCAACCGGTTCTTCACGTCGAGCATTAATGGCCGCTTTCATAAAGTCTGAGTTGGTGACTCCTGATACTTCTTGTGGGTATTGCATTCCTTGGAAGATTCCAGCACGGGAGCGCTCGTCAACTTCCATTTCTAGGACATCCTGACCATCGAAGGTAATGGAGCCTTTTGTAACGGTATATGTTGGGTGGCCCATGATGGTTGATAAGAGTGTTGACTTACCGTTTCCATTAGGTCCCATAATTGCATGTATCTCATGTGAATTTACCTCTAAATTCACACCTTTAAGGATTTCTTTCCCCTCAATCTCTACATGGAGATCATTAATAACTAGTTTTGACATTGCAATTCCTTTCTATTTTTTTTGAGTATCTTGTCTTAATACATTCGATATTATATCACACCACACCTTTTTTTCTAGGAACACGACTCTTAAGAGTAACTTAAGCTTTGCATGTTATTGTGTTTTAGCTTATAATTAGCCATGTTGAAAAGGAGAATTACATGAATAAATTGCTTAAACAATACTGGTTCGTGGTATTGGTAGCACTTGTCTTCCTGGGGGGAATTATTTTCTTTGTGAATGATAGCCTTGCTGGAGTTACTAGTGCTAAAAAAGTTGACGGAAAAGATGTTGTCTTTTCTATCAATAATACCAACTACACTGCTGATCAGTTGTACGATGAACTTGAGGATCAAGTAGTTAACAACTTATTGGTTATGTCATTTGAACAAGCCGTGATTTCTCAATCAGTTGAACTTACTGCAGATCAAATCACCGATGCCAAGCTACAGGCTGACGAACTCTGGGCTAACTACCAGACATCACTTGGGGATCTTGCTGAGAGCACCCTCGATAGTGCCATGCAATCCATCGGATTTACGGATCATACCCAATTAGATAAATATTTCGAATTTATGACTGCGCGCCAACAAGTCATTGATGCTTACTTAGAAGCTAACATGGATGCCATTTGGCCAGAGTTTGAAGAAGAATACTCACCACGCTTTGTGTCTCACATCATCGTCACGATTGATGATTTTGATAACATCACTGCCGAAGAACAAGAATTGATGGACACAATTGACAGCCAACTTGCTAGCGGCAAGTCTTTCTCAGAAGTTGCTAAAGAATACTCTGAGGATAGCTCAGCAACAGCTGGCGGATCCCTTGGTTATACCGATAAAGATTCTAGCTTAGTCAAGGAATTCCTTGATGCTGCTCTTGCCCAAAAGGCTGGAGATGTGTCTGGTTGGGTTAAGTCACAATTTGGCTTCCACCTAATTAAGACAGATGCCACTGATTACGAATCACTTAAGAGTGATACCGACTTCCAAAATGCTTTCTATGCCGTTTATCCTGAAATCACTGGGAATGCAATCTGGCAAGAAGCTGAAAAACTCAACATTGATTACCATGGTGATACAGAGTTGGAAGCATTAATTAAAGATACACTTGGTGTTGGTGAACTTGGAGGTAGTCAAGAATGAAGAAATTAATCACCGTATTGGTACTCCTCTTAGTCGTTACTGGCTGTACCAGCAATCCCGCCAGTACTTCCATTAGCGATGCTGACACAGCCATCGTGACTGTGAATGATAAAACCGTTAATAAGGGCCAACTTTATCAAATGATGAAGGCTCAAGGAATTGAATCAACAATCGTTGATCTTGCGAAAGTGACACTGGTTGAATCACTCATTGAGATTGATGAATCAATTGAAGCAAGAGCACAAGAACTTCTTGAATCAAACAAAGAATACCTTGGCGATGCCTTTGATCAAATTATTGAGTTGAACTTTGGTAGCGAAGAAGAATTTGTCGAGTTACAACTAATTCCAGCGGCCAGACAAGAAGCTCTAGCTCGCATTTACTTCGATGAGAACTTTGATTCCATCGTCGCAGAAAACAAACCTCGTGAAGTCATGATTCTATCGGTTGATACAACTACCGATGGCAATGCCATCATTAAAGGTTTAGAAGCTGGCGAAGATGTCACCGGGCTACTTGAAGAATACGGCTCAGAAAATGCTTCTAGCGAACCTGTCATTATTGCTAGCACCTCGACCGTCCCAGCAGCAATGCTAACTTTTATTCAAGAAGCAGAGATAGATGATATTTCTAACGAACCAATTCCTGATACTTCTGGCGATGTCTACTATGTCGTTAAGGTCTTAGAAACTGATGCTGAAGTGTTAAAAGAAGACTACTTCTCAATCTATATTACGAACACAACCAATATGAATGCGATGTACAAGTATTACTTCAAGAAGTACAACTTCAACGTCTACGATCAAAAGCTATATGATGCTATCAGAAATAACAAAGAATTAGGTGACTTTGATCCAAACAACTAACTAGTTAGGAGGCAAATCATGAGTATCTTTACCAAAATCATTAACAAAGAGATTCCTGCTGTCATTCTTTATGAAGACGAGGATGTCTTAGCCTTTCTTGATATTGCGCAGTGTACCCTAGGTCACACGCTCGTTATTCCTAAGGAATTCTCCAAAGATTTCCTAGATACCAAACCGGAAGTGTTAGCCAAGGTCATGAAAGTGACCCAAGAGCTTGCTCTGCTAATTAATCAGAATCTCAAGCCTGCCGGCTTGAACATTCTCTCGAATGCTGGCGAATCAGCTGGTCAAGGTGTCTTCCATTTCCATATGCATATCATACCTCGTTATGATGAGCATGATGGCATCAAGATCACCTTTGAGGAACACCCAAATCAAGACTTGCAAGTGATTGCCCAAAGAATAATGAAAGGCTCGGAGTAGTTACTCCGAGCCTTTCTTATGTGGGCGATACAACATTCTATTTTCAAGAGGATAGATACGGGAAGTAAACTCTCCCTCATTAACTTGGCTCGTATGCTTCAAGAACATCTGGATGCGGGCATCCATGTCGTCAATCAAGCTAAGTAGTTCTGCTTCAAGTACTTGGGGAACCACGGGTGAGCCGAACTCTTTTTTACCGTGATGGGCAAGCACCATGTGCCTTAGAATCATGACTTCTTCATCGTCTTGTGTTCCAAACTGTGCGGCGATTTCATAAATCTCTGCCGCCAACATGGAAATGTGGCCTAAGAGCTTACCTGGTGTCGAGTATTCCACAACGATCGGCGAAACATATTCCTCAATCTTGCCGAAATCATGAACCAAGATACCTGCTAACAACAGTCCCTTGTTGACTTGAGGATACAGGTTAGCGATTGCTTCGCCTATCTCACACATCTCAAGGGTATGTGTCGCTAAACCTCCGATGTAGTCATGGTGGTTCTTAGCAGCGGCGGGATAAACATAGAAATCCTCGCCCTTTCTCTTAAAGAGTTCGTCGACAATTTGTCTTAGGGTTGGACTATCAACCTTCTCGACATATTCTTGGATCCGTAGCTTCAGCTCACTCTTGGTGATTTCAGAAGCCATAACAAACTCAGAAAAATCATATTCTTTTTGATTTTTAATGCTCATGCTTTTGATTCTTAATTGAAGTTTACCCTTGTATTTCAAGACATCGGCCTCAAACTCAAGAATACTGCCAGGTTTAGCAATTGCTTCCTGTTGCGTACTGACATCCCATAATTTGGCCTCGATTGAACCTGTTTTATCCTGTAAAGTCAGCGATAAATAGGGGGCACCATTGGTTGATACACCATTAATTACCGAGACAATCATATAGGGAGATTGAATGACATCCTTTTCTTCTAAACTAGCGATTGTTGTCATAATAATTCCTTCCTTTGCTCTTGAGCACTTAGTATTGTCTCATATTTGAAGCCTTTATTTAAGAGAGCTTGAATAGTTTTGCTGGTGGCGGTCACATCGTCGTGCTGGCGGGAATAGCGTTTATAGAAACGTTCATATTCCTTAATACAGTTTTCAATGAGATCTTCCTCGTTGAAATCAAATGGCCAGGTATCAACTAATTGCGACACAAGGGCACTATTGAAGCCGTTGCGAATCAGCTTGTTCTTCAAACGGGCAATCCCCTCTTGTTTAGAACCGTGATAAGCAAGTTGGATGTTCTTCTCTAGAGCACTTTCACAGTCTTCATACTGGGATTCATTGAGTTCGCTTAGTGTTGACTCATTAAGCCCCTCATCAAAATGGTAGGTGCTTAAGAGTTTCTCAATTCGGTAATACCCATAACCCTTCTCCCTCTGACGAAGGACAACTTCCCCTATTAATCGATTATCATCAACGATTTTCTTGTCCTGAAGTATCTCAAGAATCAAATGATGGTCCGTTCCATCGGGATAGTACTTGTCTAACAGTTCAATAATCTGATAGGAAGAGTAGTCTTTATAAGTTAAACGATCAAGGACAGCGTTATATTTTTGTGTAAACTTGTCGTCTCTGGATAGCTCTTGAAGCTGTTGCTGATTCAAAATACGATCCTCCTTAATCTGGTAAGTCTCCATATTCGCCTCGGTAAGGACCAGCTGTTTCTCTTGTCCTGAGGCACTCACTAGCTTGAGTTGGTAGTGATTATCCATCAGTTTAGCGATGGACTCGACACTGTAGTCCGTCCTGAAAGCATCAATAGCTTCCTGATACACTTCACTAATCGATGTTGCGAAAATACGCGCATCATAAGGTTTAACAGTCGTACGTGTTGCCAACTTGATTTGATCTTTCTTAGCTGAGTGAAG
>JAAZEC010000147.1 GCA_012512495.1 Erysipelothrix sp. | reverse complement strand
TTTCAAACCTTACCTTAGTTTCAGGCATCACTTTCCTTGTGTTAGCCGTTTTAGTGAGAATTGTTTAATTGGCCTCCAGGGCCTTTTTTTGACTCATGAAGACACAATTTAAAGAGCAGCTGCTCACCGATATTCAAACACAACAGCCCCTAACCCTTGAACAATGGATTGAAAATTTGAACATAACCAATGATCAATTGGAAGATTTCCACGAAGCAGTTAATGAACTGATACAAGACTACGAACTTGCCTATAGTAAAAAGAAGAAACTCATGCTGGCTAGCGAACTAGGCTACGTCAAGGGCAAGCTGGAAGTCGTTGGTAAAGATTTTGGCTTCGTAGACGTCCTTGATTTTTCAGTCTACGTTAAGGCCACTAATTTCATGGATGCTATGGACAAGGATGAAGTCGTGGCTCGCTACTGGAAAACACCTGATGGCCGTTTCGAAGGTGAAATTGTCAAAGTCCTGAAACATAATAGTACCTTCATCATCGGGACCATGGTCGCCGACAAGAAAACGTTCGTGTTCCAATCCTATGATAAGCACATTACTCAACCAATCGAGTACACCAACCCTTCACAGTTTGAACTAAAAGATCAACAACGAGTCATCGGGGAAATCAACAGCTATGGATCTCCCTTGAAGGTGACCATCTCCTCTATTATCGGGCTTGTCAAGGATCCCGGGGTGGATATCCTAAGTGTGCTCCACCAGTACGATATCAAGATGCCTTTCAGGAAAGAAACCTTGGAGGAAGTTAAAACCATCCCCCAAACAGTTGAAATAAAGGATTATCCGAAACGAAGGGATTTGACTTCAGATAAAATCTTCACCATCGATGGCGATGATACCAAAGATATCGATGACGCTATCAGTATCAAGCAACTCAAAACAGGCTACCAACTAGGTGTTCATATTGCGGATGTGTCCCACTATGTTAGGGAACATACGTCATTGGATGATGATGCGAGCGAACGTTCGACCTCAGTCTATGTGGTGGATCGAGTCGTCCCTATGTTACCAAAGGAGCTCTCTAATGGTATCTGTTCGCTGAATCCACACGTGAATCGCTTAGCGATGTCTGTCCATGTCAATCTCGATGAGTATGGTTCTATCGTTGACTATGAGTTCTTTGAATCCATTATCCAGTCCAAGCAACAACTGACCTATCGTGAAGTCAATCGTTTCTACGAGGACCATGAGGCGGAAGTTGCGATTGACGATAGCCTTAAACCGGACCTGTTACTGATGGAAAAGGTGTCAGACCTTCTCCATATGCAAAGGGAAGCTTTAGGCTCAACTGACTTTGAAACTTCGGAATCCTCCTTTGTGGTGGATGAGAAGGGTAAAGTCTTGGATGTTTATGAGAGTGAGCGCGGTCGCGGTGAAACCCTGATTGAAGACTTCATGGTCACGGCCAATCATTGCGCTGCCAACTACTTTGATGTCCACCAGCTTCCGACCCTTTATCGGGTACACGAACGTCCTACCCAAAAGAAAATGACAGCCTTGTCTTCCGTTCTACGGATTATGGGCTATCGAATGAAGGGTTCTCTGGATACAGTGAGGCCCTCAGAGATACAGAGGGTTCTGTATCATTTCAGAAACGAACCCACTTATTCCATGGTTTCTCAGCTTGTCTTGAGATCCATGCAGAAGGCTAAATATCATCCTGTCAATCTGGGCCACTTTGGTTTGGGATTGAAACAGTACCTTCACTTTACTTCCCCAATCAGAAGATATCCGGATCTTGTGGTCCACCGGTTGATGAAGAAGTACAACTTCAATAAGAACATCAATCCGAGTGTCATCAAGAAGGACGAGGAAAGACTGGTCGATACAGCCTTGTGGACGTCCGATCGTGAACGTAATGCGGTTGATGCTCAACGCCAAGTGGAGAAAATGAAGAAGGCTGAATACATGCAACAATTTATTGGTGAACACTTCGAGGGTATGATTAGTGGAGTTACGGGATTTGGCCTGTTTGTCCAACTACCTAACACTTGTGAAGGCTTGGTCCATGTCAGAACGATGCCAGAGTTTTATGTTTATGACGAACAGAAAATGATGCTGATTGGTAGAGATTCTGGTACGACCTTCCAAATGGGTCAGACGGTTACGATCAAAGTGACTTCGGTCGATATGGTCGATTATGAAGTGAGCTTTGAGGTAGTCTTGCCTAAGCTTAAAGTAAAGAAACCTAAGCCAAAGAGGAAAAGGGATCGAAAAGCCAGAGCCTAATATGATAGAATAGGGACACTGAAAAGGTGATAACTTGAAAACAGTCGCAACAAATCGTAAAGCACGCCACGAGTATTTTATTAAGGATACTTATGAGAGCGGAATGGTACTGACAGGTACCGAAATAAAGTCCATCAGACAGGGCAAGGTTACTCTTCAAGATTCCTATGTCTCAATCATTAACAATGAAGCATTTATTGTGAACATGCACATTGCGCAATATGACCAAGGGAATCGTTTTAATCATGAAGAAACGCGGACAAGAAAACTACTACTCCATAAAAGAGAGATTCAGAAGCTCAATAAGGCCACCCAGCAACAAGGCTATACCATCATTCCATTGAGCCTCTACCTCAGTAAGGGGTTGGCTAAGTTGGAAATCGCGGTTGCTGAAGGTAAGAAACTCTACGATAAGAGGCAGAGTGAAAAAGAGCGTACCATTAAACGCGAGTTACAAAAAGAATACCGTAAATAAAAGACTAAGATCAAAGTAATCTTAGTCTTTTTTGTAGATAGAGGTTACCAGCCGCCTCCGCCACCGCCGCCGAAGCCGCCTCCTGAGAAGCCGCCACCGCCGCCACCACCGAAGGATCCACCTCCGCCACCGCCACCCTTAGGTGCAGGTACGGAAGTCATCGCTGTGGACGTGACATACATCATCCGATTCATTTGATTCATGAAGAGGATAGTTGAGAAGTTTGGACTGGTTCCTGAATACCATTCAGGTGCCGGTACCGCAAGTGTTTCAAATTTCTTCGACCAGGTATCTGACAAGCCTAAGACATAGGCAAATGGTAAGACACGGTAGAAGAATTTAGGATCGTCATGGACCAGCATTTCTAGCTCGTCCAATTCGGCTTCTTTGATAAATGTTCGCAAGCCAAGAATCTTGCCGTAGATTTCAGTCCCGTAAGGGGTCCGCTTGGTCATGTTAATCGCTAATAGTAGAATCAGTAGGAAGCAGCCGATGGCTACGAATAACCAGATATCGAAGGCGTTGAACATCGTGAGTACACCACCCAGAACAGCAAGAAGGATGGTCGTAAACAGCACGCCTAGGCCGACTAGTAGAGCTTTGATTCCGGTAGAGCGAATCGAGAAGTTAGAGAAGCCTACGACAATAAAGATCGAGTAGATCAGTCCTACCCCGAAAGTAATCAGGAAGGCAGGTAAGACGATTGGTGAATAGTTCATGTTGATTTGGATGGTTGCTGCGACGAACATGGCTAGTAATCCCGGAGCAATCACCGTTAACAAGGCCTTGATACCAGTGGAATGAGGATAATAGAGACGATAGTTCTTCTTTTGGAAGAAATGGGTCAATCCGTGTTTCGCACTTTCAATCTTGGTATAGAAGGTGTTTTTCAAATCATCGGTTTCAATGATATCACCCTTGTCAAAGAGTCCATTGAAGAGTTTGGCTTCGAATGCTGGAGCATCGAGTGGAATCTCTTTCAGTTTCGTGAGTTCCATGTTGTCTTTGTCCAGTTCTCGGATGGCTAATAAGCCTTCAGAAGCCCATTGTACAATCA
>JAAZEC010000146.1 GCA_012512495.1 Erysipelothrix sp. | reverse complement strand
GCCGTGGGTATTTCCGAAATCACGGATTCCATTACGATCGTCGTGTCTGAAGAGACGGGTTCCATCTCGATTGCCCAAGAAAGCAAATTGACCTTGGTTGATGAGAAGACACTCAGGGAGTTTCTGGAGCTGGTTATTCAAATTAAAGTGGCTAGCACGGAACCTAAGCCGGAGTTCTCTTTTATCAATCCAGAGATTAACAAGAAACTGGAAGATGATTTTTCGGATGTCTCAATCGCTGATGTACTAAAAAACAAGCAAAAGTCGGAGGGTGAAGAAGATGAGTAAAAAACCTGAAGAAAAAGTAGAATTAGCGAAAACAATCGCGGAGCAAAGCAATAAGGTTAAAAGATTCTCGAAACGGATTGGGAGTTTTTTCAGACGGATAACACACTTCTTTTCCAATATGATCGACCGCCTATTTTTTAAAGAAAAGTATGGTGCCTATGTTTCGCTCTTTGTCGCGATTGCTCTGTTCTTTATGGTATCTTCGAGCGAACAGATTACGTCATCGGTCCGCTCCAGCATTGAAATCAATAATATTGAGGTAGAGGTACTCGCGAATGATGACCTTTACGAAATCACAGGAGTACCCGAAAGTGTTAACGCGATTGTCCAAGGTGAGTTTGTCGATCTTACGACTATCCGTAACCAGGGCAATTATTCGGTTGTGATTGACTTGATTGGTCTTACTGAAGGAGTCCACATTGTTAATCTGAGTCCGACGGACTTTTCTCCAAGGGTGAGAGTGGTCTTGTCGCCTTCGAGTGCGGAAGTCACGATTCGACGCAAGATATCTTCTGAGTTTACTTTTGGGTATGATTTTATTAATACAAACCAACTATCCAATGAATATGTTCTTGGTGAGCCGACCTTCAATGAAAGCATTGTCGTGGTTCAAGCCTCTCAAGAGACCATTAGCCAGATTTCACACATTAAAGCCTTAATCGATGTGGCTAACCAGAGCGAGACTTTTGAAACAGAGGCGACCCTTGTTGCTTACAATCAAAAGGGCGAACAAATGAATATCGATATCATTCCTGAAACAGTCACGGCTAAAGTAGAAGTGACTTCACCTAATAAGCAGGTACCTCTAGTCCTGAATGTCATTGGTGAGATTCCCGACAACAAGGCCATTGCCAGTTACACGATGGATACGGAGAGAATAACATTGTATGGTCCAGAGGATGTACTTGCTTCGATTCAATCGTTAGAAATACCGATAAACGCAGCATCGCTAGTTAATGATGAAACACAGATTGTCCATTCGATCAGCTTGCCACAGGGAATTAGGGCAGCGGATACCGAGCGTACTCAAATCAGTATCAAGCTGGCTGAGAAAATCGACTATACGGTTGAAAATGCCAGGGTCTTCTTTGAGAATAACACTCATAACTACACTATTACGTTTGCGAATGAGGAAGACGAACTGATGGACGTCATCCTTCGGGGTTCGCAGGCAATGATTGATACCATCGATTTGAGTCAGGTACGTGTCTCGATTGATATGAGACAAGTAGAACCTGGAGCGCAGGAAGTCAGTGTTCAGGTTAGTGGTCCTTCACCATTTGTGGTCTATGAATTAGCAAAAACAACCATCTTTATTGATGTAGAGGAGTAATGAATGAAATATTTTGGAACTGACGGCTTTCGTGGAAAAGCAAACGAATCACTTACCGCCTTACAGGCGTTCAAAGTTGGGGCTGCCTTTGGGAATTTGTTGAAACAAACCATCAGCAAGCCGACCGTCTTAATCGGCAAAGACACCCGTCTCTCTTCTGGAATGTTTGAAGCGGCCATCGCTGCCGGATTGAGTGCCTACGGCTGTCATGTCGGACTATTAGATGTCTGCCCAACGCCAATGTTGGCACACGCCACCAAGAACTCGTCGGCCAATGCCGGTATCATGATTACTGCGAGCCATAACCCTTTTTACGACAATGGTATCAAGCTGTTTAATGAAGAGGGAGAAAAGATTGCGGAGGAAATCGAACAACAAATCGAACGCCATCTAGAAGGTAGAGCTGAGCTTATCCTTCCTGATAACGCAGAAATTGGTTTGATCACTCATGAACCAGAGGCACTTGAGAAGTATCTGTTACACTTGAAAGAGTCCGTGAGCACGAGCCTCAAGGGTTATAAAGTAGTCCTTGATTGTGCCAATGGGGCCTCAGTTACGACTGCAAAGCGTGCTTTTGAGATGCTTGAAGCGGATGTCATCGTCATGCACGATCAACCGGATGGACTCAACATCAATGTTGAGTGTGGTTCGACACACCCTCAGTCCTTGATTGAGAAGGTCAAGGAAGAAAAGGCCGATATGGGCTTTGCTTTTGATGGTGATGCGGATCGCTGTATCGCGGTAGACCATACGGGTGAGCTAATTGATGGGGACAAGACCTTGTACATCTGTGGTAATTTTATGCGTGATCAGGGTGAGTTGAACAACGATTTAATCGTGACGACCGTCATGGCTAACTTAGGTCTCTTCAGAAAATGGGAAGAGTTAAAATTTAAAACAGAAGTAACCCGCGTGGGTGACAAATATGTCTATGAGGCAATGCTCAGTAAAGATGGTATGCTTGGTGGAGAACAGTCCGGCCACATTATCTTTAAGAAACATGCTTCGACGGGAGATGGTGTTTTGACTGCCTTGAAACTCTCAGAAGTTGTGGCTTCGACGAAACAATCACTCCATGATTTGGCACGTGATTTAGTCATTTATCCTCAGACACTTAAGAATGTTCGGGTGAATGATAAGGAAACGGCGCTAAGCGATGTGGATGTTAGAAGAAAAATGTCAGAAATAGATCATCGTTTAGGCAAAACGGGTCGCCTGTTGGTACGTCCATCGGGCACTGAACCTTTAGTGAGAGTCATGGTTGAGGCCGAAAGCCAAGAAATCTGTGACTTATTTGTAAAAGAAGTAGTGGATATCATTGTTGCCAAACGTCTATAAAGAGGAGGTAACTTATGAAACAAGTCATCAATGTTGTTGAAGACGAAAAGGATTTAAACGAAGTTGTCCGCTCATATCTTGAGAAGGAAGGGTATGAAGTGCGCTCCTATTACACCTTCGAGGAAGCGTATGCCCATCTGGATGATGATGATGTCAGTCTCTGGATCCTGGATATCATGTTGGGAGAGAACTCGGGTTTTGATTTAATCGATCAGATTAAACAGAAATCACCGAGCACTCCTGTTATTTTCATGTCCGCCCGCGATAAGGATTTCGATAAGATTATCGGCCTTGAAAAAGGTTCCGATGATTATATCGCGAAACCATTCTATACCAAGGAACTAGTCCTGCGCGTCAACAATATCATGAGGCGTGTCTACCAAACTGGGGTCTCTCGAATGAGTGTCGATAGCTATGAGATTGATGAGAACCAGCGTAAAGTCTACGCTAATGGGATGGAGATAGATCTCACGACCAAGGAGTTCGATTTGTTGATATTGTTTTCCAAGCGTCAGGGGATTGCCTTCGATCGCGAGTATATTCTAAATGAGGTCTGGGGAGAAGACTATTTCGGGTCGGATCGCGTGGTCGATGATACGCTACGCCGTTTGCGAAAGAAAATGCCCGACCTTAACATACATACAATCTATGGATACGGATATCGTTTAGGATGAAAGAGATGTTACAGAAGATTCGTAACTATGTTTCGACTTTAAATCTCACCGAGCAGTTCATCAGTTTAATCGCCATGGTAATGCTGGTGATGACCGTGCTGATTACTTTCTTCCTGAATAATCAGGTCAATGACTTCGTGGATATGCAGATGTACGAGGTCATTTCTCGTTCACAAAACAGCATCATTCACCGCTATGTCACCAGCAAGGAGAATGATCCCGAAATATTTGGTTACACCGATCCCAGTATCAACCATTACATCGTGGCCAAGGATCATGAAGTCTTTACGAATGTGACTACGCAGGTCAATCCACTTCTGGTTGAATACTTCAGTAATCGAGGGTTCTCTCAGAATGACACGAAACATAATTACAAGTTGCCAACTAATTTTGGTGGTGAACTCTATACGATCACGAAGATTAATGATAACAGTTTTCTGGTAACGACAATCTCGGTGACCTATCAGAATGAGTTCAAGAACGTACTAATCCGGACGGTTATTTATATCCTGACGGTCATTTTGTTGGTGAACATCAGTATTATTCTACTCTGGGTGTTTTCTATCATTAAGCCCTTGCGTAAGATCCGGATCTATATCGATCAGCTAGGTCAGAAGAATCGTGATCCACTGGACATTAAGCGCAATGATGAAATTGGTGATGTGGCTAATGCCCTGATGGGGATGGAAGCTGAAATAAAGAAACAGGAACAGGCTAAAATGGAAATGATACACAACATTTCCCACGATTTGAAAACACCGATCACGACGATCAAATCCTATGCGGAGAGTATTCGTGATGGGATTTATCCGTATGATACGCTCGAAAAATCGATTGATGTCATTATCGAGAACGCGGATCGTTTGGAACGGAAGGCACATTCACTCTTGCTACTGAATCGGATGGACTATTTTGAGGATGAGAAACTGGAGAAACACCAAGTAAAAATGGATGATATTGTGTCGAAGGTGATTCTTTCGCTCAAGGTTATTCGTCCTGAGATAGAAATCATAACCAATGTGGAACATGTCGTCTTTAATGGTAGCGAGGAACAATGGCGCGTCTGTGTCGAGAACCTCTTGGATAATGCGCTTAGATATGCGGTTTCGAGGATTATTATTACCGTTAATGAGAAGGGTTTGTACCTGTTTAATGATGGTGATCATATGGATAGCGATCGCTTAAGCAAGCTGTTTAAGCCCTATGAGAAGGGCACGGGTGGAAACTTTGGCTTAGGCCTCTCGATTGTCTATCGGATAGCTGATCGGATGGGTTTCACGGCGGATGCCAAAAATGTAGAGGGCGGTGTCGTCTTCTCTATTGTTAAACAAGAAGAGCCAACTAAAAAGAAGAAATCGAAATAGATTTCTTCTTTTTGAATGCTTATTTTTTCTCGAGGATAGTGGCTCCTGCAGAGAGAATGGAAGCGAGATCTTGTAACTCCGATGGAATAATCAGCTTAGTAGCTTGTCCATCGGCAACTTTTTCCATTGCTTCTAGGGAGCGGACTTTGAGGTACTCAAGTGTTGGTTCGCTCTGCTTAATTTTTTCTATACCATAGACCTGAGCATCAAAAATCATGCGCATTGCCTTGGCTTTACCTTCAGCTTCGGCGATGGTGGCATCTCTGTGTCCGTCGGCTTCAAGAATCAAGGATTCTCTTTGTCCTTCGGAGACGAGGATGGCGGCACGTTTTTCACCTTCAGCACGGAGAATGGCTTCACGTCGTTCACGTTCGGCTCTCATTTGTTTCTCCATGGCGTCCTGAATGTCTTTGGGTGGCAAGATGTTCTTGACTTCAACACGGCTGACACGGATGCCCCAAGGGTCGGTAGCTTCATCTAGTATCGAGCGCATGGAGGTGTTGATGATGTCCCGTGAGGTGAGTGTTTGGTCTAGCTCAAGGTCCCCAATGATATTACGAAGTGTTGTTGCTGTCAGGTTCTCAATGGCTGAGAGAGGATTGTGAACTCCGTAAGTATAGAGTTTGGGGTCCATGATTGAGAAGTAGACGACGGTGTCAATGAGCATCGTGACATTGTCTTTGGTAATGACGGGTTGTGGTTCGAAGTCTTTGACTATTTCTTTGAGGGTGACTTTGTTGGAAATACGATCGATGAAGGGGACAATGAAACCCAGACCTCTTTCCATGATGCGATGGTAGGCTCCTAATCGTTCTATGACATAGGCATCCGATTGAGGGACGATTCGTACGGAGTACATCACCACCGCAATGACGATGAGTACGAGAATACTGAGTACGAGATAGATTGCGAAATTTTCAGGCATTTCCTTCCTCCTTTTGATCTATTGATCTTACTACTAATTTTACTCCCTCAATGGCTATAACTTCAACCAATGTATCTTTTGAGAGAGGCTGACGGTTGACTTCGATAATGCTCCAGAGGTTGGGACCGACTTGTTGTTGGTACCAGACATCCTTTTGAAGATCGTTGTCTAGGCGAAACTGTGCGCCGATAATGCGGTCCATGTTGGTACTGACGACTTCACCACGGAGGTATTTCTGTGCGATAGGCCTCACTAAGAAGAGGGATATCAAAGTAATGATGGAGAAGATGACGACTTGGACTTGCCAATTGAAACCAAGAAGCTGGGTGATCCAGGCACCGATGGCACCGAATCCGAACCAGATAAAGACTAAGTTGCCGACTGTGAGCAGCTCTACCAGAATGGTGGCCGCTAAGACGATAAGCCAGATATATTCGATCATAGTTTCGTTTGTCCTTTCGTTAGCGGTTCATTAAGGTTGATAATGAGTAGCTTCTTCTTCTCATCGAAGTGACCAGAATACTTGATGCCATTGAGCTGAGTTCCTACGACTTCGCTGAGGTGGTCAACTAATGATTTGTTGGAGATACGAGTGTACGTATTTCCGTGGGAGAGCTTATGGATTTGTGATATGGTAAAGGTGTTACGTTCTAACTCTGTTTTTGTGACAGGGTGGATAGCTAGTTCCTGTTTCTCGTAGTCAACGCCTACACTGGCGTATTTGACATCACGGAAGTGGTTGGAGGCCTTTTGATTGAGCGTAATATGGTTGGGATTGATGGTGACAACTTGGGAATTAAAATTCCCCTCGATCCACTTATACATGTTCCACATCCTTTCTTATGAAAATTATATCATTAAATCACATGATATTCAATTAATTCCAAAAATGACGGAGGAATTTTATGAAATGGGCTGAATTTGCTATGAAGGTACAATCAATCTCGAAGATAGGGAAGTTATTTACCAACGATCCCTATGCTCAGGAGAACTATGAGGAGTTGGAGTCGTTGAGTCTTGAGATGTTGAATCAGAGTGTCTTGAGCGAGCCGACGGATCAAAATCTTTTTGTTCGTGACATCTATCCGACGCCGAATGTTTCTGTGCGCACGTTTGTCTTTAATGAGCAGAATCAGGTGCTGTTGGTTCAGGAGAAAGTGGGCGAAGAGTGGTCCTTGCCTGGTGGTTGGTGTGATGTGTATGAGTCAGCGGCGAGTAATGCGATGAAGGAAGTCTTTCAGGAGTCTGGTCTGACTGTTTCAATTGATTCAGTATTGGCCGTTTTCTTCAGGGATAAGTATAAGAAGTTAAAGAAGACCTTGATTTCTGAGTATGCGATATATTTTAAGGGTTCTATCATTTCTGGGGAACTGAGGCCTAATCATGAGACGATTGCGGTGGGTTTCTTTGACTTGGATGCGCTGCCTAAGCTGTCTCATAAGAATTCTTTTGAAGAGTTTTCTAGAGCATTAAAAGCTTATGAATCGGGTAAGATTGAGTTTGATTAATGATGTTGAGTGTTTGGTTTAATAGGAATCATTCTGTTATAATGATGGAGACATATTTAGGAGGAAAAATGAATGAGTACAGCACATATTAGTGCCAAAAAAGGTGATATTGCGAAGACGGTGTTAATGCCGGGAGACCCTTTGCGTGCCAAGTTTATTGCGGATACGTTTCTTGAAGATGTGAGAGAAGTGAATGCGGTTCGTAACATGTTTGGATATACAGGATTTTATAAGGGCAAAGAAGTTAGTGTGTTTGGTTCTGGAATGGGGATGCCTAGTATTGGTATCTACTCTTATGAGTTGTTTACAGAATATGATGTTGATCGTATCATCCGGATTGGTTCGGCTGGTGCTTACGTGGCTGAGGCTAAATTGTTTGATGTCGTATTAACTGAGAGTGCCTATTCGGAGTCCAGTTTTGCGAGGGTTGCCTTTGGCTATGAGGAAGATGTCCTTTATCCTAGTGCAGCTTTAAATGATCGATTGGTTGCGTCGGCTGAAAAGTTGGGGATTGAACTCCACAAGGGTCGTATTCATTCATCGGACGTGTTCTATCGTGGTGATTCCAGCTATCTGGATACAATTTATGAGGAACATAAGGCTATTTGTGTTGAGATGGAGTCGTTTGCTTTGTTTGCGAATGCTCGGAAATTGAATAAGGAGGCTGCGTGCCTGTTAACGATTTCGGATTCCTTCGTCTCTCAGGAGGAAACAACACCACAACAGCGTCAGGAGTCGTTTACTCAGATGATGGAAGTGGCACTGAATTCTCTGTTTGTTTAATAATTGAGTGAGAAACTTGACAAAGGATCTCACTTTTTATATACTTTGACCGTACCCCCTATGGGGGGATAAGGAGTGGAGATATGAATAAACTACAGAAAGATGGTAGAAAGTATTTGAAGATTGCTCAGGGTAACCTGGAGGCGTCACTTCAGATGCTTGAAGACGATCGGTATTGTATTGATATATCTAACCAAATCTTAGCGACGATTGCGCTTCTTAAGAAGGCGAACTCGAATATTATTAAGAACCACCTTGAACATTGTGTCATGGAGGCTTTCAATACGGATGATGAACAGTTGAAGAAAGAGAAGATAGAAGAAGTTGAACTTCTCTTGAAG
>JAAZEC010000145.1 GCA_012512495.1 Erysipelothrix sp. | reverse complement strand
TTAAGGGACAATGGGGACTGGAATCACTCTACGAGAGTGAACTCATTGGCACCAATGGTTCCATCACCTATCAACAAGATCTCTATGGCTATATCCTCGATGGCACGACCATCAATGAAACCAAGGCCATTAATGGTAACTCCGTGTACCTCACACTAGACCAAACCATTCAGGAAGCCCTTGAATCTGCCTTCCAATCGACCCTCGATCAGGTCGAAGCAGAAGATATGTTTGGTGCCGTGATGGAAATCGACACCGGCAAGATTCTAGCCTGGGGACAAAGCCCTAGCTACGACCCTAACCATATCGAACAGACCTCGGAACAGACCTTCCTCAACTACGGTTTGCAGGGAGCTTTGGAACCCGGTTCCACATTCAAAGCCTTTACGTTCGCGGCAGCGATAGACAGTTCCACCATCCAGGTGAGTGATCTGTTCAATGCGGATCGTTTCCATGTCGGAACGGATGCCAATGGGAAGATTATTCGCTCAGAAACACCTACACGCTACGGTACCATCACAAACTTCGACCGTAAGGATTGGGGCATCATAACCTATGAGGAAGCCTTCATCCGCTCCTCCAATACCGGGACCGCTCAACTGGTGACGGATATGGGCAAGGATATTTTCTATGACTATGTTCAGGCCTTTGGCTTCACCACACCGGTTCAACCCGATCGTTTTCTCGATACTGCCGGTTCAATTGCTTACACGTATCCGATCGAAGTGATCAATACCAGCTTTGGTCAAGGGGTCACCGTCTCGGTCGTACAGATGTTACAGGCGTACTCGGCTATCCTGGGTGATGGCAGTATGATCAAGCCACACTTTATCGATAAGATTGTCGATGAAAACAATGAAGTGGTCTATCAAAGTGAAACAGAGATCGTGGGCAATCCGATTCGTCCAGATACGGCGAAACAGGTTCAAAACCTGATGTATGGGGTTGTTCATGATGAGCAGGGTTCTGCTCGCCGCTACAACCTGGATTCGGTCGATATCATCGCAAAGACGGGGACGGCGCAGGTCGTTGAAGATGGCAAGTACTCCAGCGAGAATGTCATCTCCAGTGTCGTGATTGGCTTCCCTTACGAAGATCCTCAGATCCTCATCTATTACGGCTATAAGGTCGCGATGGATGATATCTTTGAGGATGATGTTTCGGGCATCAAGAATCTGGTTCACACGATTTCATTGATGTATGAAAATACCAATGGAAACGATGTTGAATCGACTAATCAATACTTTGAAATTGATTTGCCACAGTTGGTCAATCACAGCATTTCTTATGCACTCAGCACTGCCAAAACATTGAACATCTCACTTGAGATCATTGGCGATGGCGTCAATATCATTGACCAGTATCCTAAGGGTACCCAATCGATTACCAGTGCTCAGAAGGTCTTCCTACTGACGGATGGCAAGCAGTTGACCATGCCGGATATGATGGGCTGGACGAAAAAAGATGTGACTAATTTCTGGGCCTTAACGGGCATTGAAATAGAGAGTCAGGGTTCTGGAATTGTCGTGGAACAGTCGGTGACTCCTGGACAAAGAATTGAGCAGTCTACCAAGATAAATGTTATACTAGAATAGTTTCAAGTGGAGGGGGTAACCCATGGACCCAATTGTGTTAACTGGACTGGCCTTTGCCAGCAGCCTCGTTGTGTCTTGGATTGTGTATCCAAAAGTCATACCTATTTTTAAAAAGCTAAATGTCAATCAGACGGTATCCGAATACGCTTTAGATGAATTTAAAGAAAAACCCATCACACCAACACTCGGTGGTGTGGTTTTTGTCATTATTTCAGTCATCATCGCCGTGATATTTAATGGCTTTACGTTTACGTCAACGGCCTATAATCTCTGCCTCATGGCATTCATTGGCTATGCGTTGTTGGGCTTTATTGACGATTATAAAATTATCAAAGAGGGTAAAAATGATGGGCTTAAGCCGATTGAAAAGCTTATCCTACAGTTTTTGATTGCCGGTATTTTCTACTATTTCTATCAAAAATCGGCAGTGAGCACGATTCAAATCTTCCCTAGCGATATCCTGATTGATCTGGGTATCTTCTATGCGGTGTTTGTGCTCTTGATGTTCATCGCCACGACCAATGCCGTCAACATTACCGATGGCATGGATGGACTGTCTGGAGGTACTTCTTTCATCGCCCTAGGAGCTTTCTTGTTCTTTGCGATAAGGCAACAGGAGTGGTCAGTCGCCATTCTCATAAGCTCCTTAATG
The DNA here is from genome assembly GCA_012512495.1 of Erysipelothrix sp. Taxonomy (GTDB): domain Bacteria; phylum Bacillota_I; class Bacilli_A; order Erysipelotrichales; family Erysipelotrichaceae; genus JAAZEC01. The sequence continues at coordinate 8,086 of JAAZEC010000145.1, read as the reverse complement.
GGGGCTCTAGTTGGTTATCTGAAGAACAATATGAAACCTGCCAAGATTATTATGGGTGACTGTGGTTCCCATGCGCTGGGAGGGCTCATGGCCGCCTTAGCGATGGTCTTAAAGATTGAACTCTTACTGATTGTCATTGGTGGTGTTTTCGTCTGGGAAACAGCCTCTGTGGCGCTACAGATCGCGGCGGTGAAAACCATCAAACGTCGAATCTTTAAATACACACCGATCCACTATTCCTTTATCCTTTCTGGCTATCGTGAACAAGCCATCGTACTTATGTTCTACGCGGTAGGACTTATCTGTGCTATCGCCGCTATCATCTTGGGGGTTATTTAATGAAAACAGCCATTGTATTTGGGGGAGCCCGTTCGGGCAACGCGGTTGTCAGACTATTACTAGAAGATAATTATCATATTATCTGGGCAGACGATGGGAAACTGAACATCGAAGCAGACATCGATACCACCAACATTGAAATCCATGAAGACGGCATCCCCATGTCGCTACGCGAGGCACGGGTTGATATCATTGTGAAGAATCCTGGGATTCCTGATTTCCATCCCGTCATCGCCTGGCTAGCCCAACGCTACTTCATCTATAATGAGGTAGACGTCGCTTTCCTGCATGCTAAGAAGTTCCAGTACGCGGCTATCACGGGGACCAATGGTAAAACTACCACGACTTCGCTCTTACACCATTTGCTCAGTGACGAACAAACACCTAACTATGTGGCTGGTAACATCGGCATGCCACTATCACAGATTGCTTACGAACATTCAGATGAGAATGCCAATATCGCCTTGGAGCTGTCTTCCTTTCAGATTGATGGCTTACTGTTTTTCAAACCGAAAGTCGCGACTATTTTGAATTTATCGCCCGATCATATCGATCGCTATCTGGGCGAGAAACGATACTATGATGCGAAGTTTAGATTGCTTCAGAACATGGATCACAACACCGTCTTTTTAAGGAATATTGATGACAAGGAAATCATGGAACGTGCTCGTTACCTGAATGCGCAAATTATTGATTTCTCTTTGACTCAGAAAGCGGATGTTTATCTAGTTGATAATGAAGTCTATTATAAAGATAGATTGCTATTTAATGTCGATGATTTAATGATCAAGGGTCCACACAACATCCAGAATGCGATGGTCGCCGTTATGATGGCTAGCCTGCTAGGGGTTGAGCTCGATCGAATACAGTCAAAATTAAAGACTTTCACGGGGGTCATTCACCGCCTGCAACTGGTCGATACCATCGATGGAGTGAAGTATTATAATGACTCCAAGGCCACCAATCCCAACTCTACTATGACCGCCTTAAGCTCTTTTGATACACCGGTGATTCTGCTGGCTGGTGGTTCCAATAAGAATACCTCTTACGAGGGTCTCTACCTGTATGCTTCTAGAATCAAAGAGTTGATTGTCTTTGGTGAAACGGCAGCGCAGCTTCAAGCGGTCTTCGAAGATGCCATCATGGTAGACAACTTGGAAGAGGCCTTTAAGAAAGCGAATGAAATAGCAGTCAGCGGTGACACCGTGCTACTATCTCCCGCTAGCGCATCGTATGATCAGTATCAAAACTTTGAAGAGCGGGGCAATGAATTCATTGCTTTAGTGAAAAGTTTACGCAAATAAGAATTAAGGGGAAGACGTATGAAATCATTACGATTTTACTTAGCAATGGTGGTAGGCAGGGCAAGTTTTGTTGCTCTGAGGATTCTGGGCAGAAAAGCGACCCATATGCCAGGCAACATTGCACTGAAAATTTATCCGTCAATTCTGAAAGAGTTTGATTTAGGTAAGAAGTTCGTGGCCGTCATGGGTACGAATGGAAAGACCACGACTGCCAATCTGATTGTCGATTTCCTGAAAGCACAGAACATTAGCCTGGTGGCGAATCAGTTCGGTAGCAACCTTGAGGCCGGTCTGGTTAGCTGCCTACTACAATCAAACACAATGAATGGCAAGAGCAAGGTCGACATGTCCGTCTTTGAGGTGGATGAGAGAGCTTCACGACTCATTTTCCCTCACATCAAACCCGATGTCATTGTACTTACCAATCTGTTTCGCGATTCCTATGAGCGTAATGCCCATGTGGAATTCATTGGACAGATTCTTACCAACAGCATCCCTCAAGAGAGCTTACTCATTTTAAATGCGGATGACCTTTTCAGTAGTCAGTTGTTTGAGAAGAATGAGAAGAAGTTCTTTTCCTTACAACCCCTCATGGGTGAAGAAGGAATCACCGACAGCATTATTCAGGATGTCATTTACTGTCCACAGTGTGGTGCCAATCTGACCTTTGATTTTAAGAGATACCACCACATTGGACGGGCTCATTGTGAGCACTGTGGCTTTGAGTCACCGAAGGGCGATTTCGTTGTTTCTCAGACTTCTGAGGATAGTTTACAACTTAGTGAAAATGGCGAGACTTATCACTACCTAGAGAATAACGATAGTATCACCAACCTCTACAATGAACTGGCTGCCATCAGCACACTACGTGCACTGGGTTTCAGCCATGAGGTGCTAGCGGATTTTTTTAACCATCTTAAAATAGTCGAATCACGCCATGGTGAAGTCATGGCCGGTAACAAGCGGGTCATCAACATCCTGGCTAAGGACCAAAATCCGGTAGCCAACTCGAGGGTGTATGATTACATTCGCCAACAGAAACACTGGGGCAGTGTGACCATTGTGTTAATGAATGAAATCTTCAGCCACGATCCAGGTTACAAGGTTGAAAACATGGCATGGATCTATGACGCGGATTTTGAGTATTTGAACACAGATCAGATTGAGCAAATCTACTGTATGGGTAATCGTAACCTCGAGGTGAAATCAAGGTTGTTATTGGCAGGGGTCAATGAGGATAAGATCCACCTGTTGGCACCCAGCAAGCAGTTGAATATCCCGGTCGAGACTGATTCAGTAGTCCTGTTGTATAGCACCAAGAACATCGATACGATGGAATCCTTCAAAGCACAATTGATAAAGGAGCTTAGTCATGAAAATTGAGATTCTGTTTCCGGAAGTCTGTAGCTTCTTTGGTGACCATGGCAACGTATTGTTGCTGGAGAAGATCTATGGCGAAGAAAACACCGTAAAAACGCCGTTGAACCAGACACCTTACTTTATTGATCATGAGGTGGAACTGCTTTATCTTGGGTCGATGAGTGAATCGATGCAAGTCAAAGTATTAGAAATCCTGAAAAGACATAAGGCTTTGTTAATGGATAAGATTGAACAGGGCATGAAGGTCTTGTTTACCGGTACCGCGGCCGATCTCTGTGGTCGCAGCATCATTGAAGAGGATGGCTCAATCATTGAGGGTTTAGGTATCTTTGATTTTGAGACTACCATTACGCGGATACCACGTCTTCATGTGAGCGTATTAGGTACTCAGAATATTGTGGGTCACAAGACACAGTTTACCCAAAGCACGGGCGATAACTCACAGAACTATTTCATTGAACTGGAGAGGGGCTTTGGCCTCAATCACCACAGCAAGCTTGAGGGCTTTCGTTATAAGAATCTGATCGCGACTAACCTCACGGGACCACTGTTGGTCTTGAATCCTGGCTTCACTAAAGAGTATCTACAGATGCCGATACCCTTTGAAGAGACACTGAATCAGGCTCATGAGAAGAAAGTCAAAGATGTTCTAAGATTCAAATAGAGAAGTGTCTCCTTTGTGATATAATACTACCACTAGGGGACATTTTAAATGAAATTATTTGATACACAACACACCTCGGTGCAATTGGCACTGGTTCTGAAATTATCGCATGCGCGCCGGACAGCGGTACCTTCCTTGACGTATGATGAGCTGGAAGCGATTTTTAATCGCCTTATCTGGCGTCATAGAAAACCTGAGTCATTAAACGATGCCATCAATGACATCTTTAAGCTTACTTCCGACCAGCTGGTCGTTTACTTAGCCAAGATAACGGAGCTGGAATCCTACCAGAAAAAGATCGACGACTACAAGGATGTGTACTTAGACAATGAAGATTAACGAGATACTCAGCGGGAACGCTCCTACCTTCTTAAAAGACTACGGAATCTTAACGCAGTCTTTTTTAGGTCAACTGGTCGACAGTGCCGCTGAACTAGAGAGCATACAAGCGAGTGAAGACTTCAAGGCAGAGGGTCAACTAATCAATGATACGATTGAATTCATCGAAAAGGCTAAGCAAACCAATGCCAAACTGATGATCTGTGGGGACTATGACTGTGATGGGATTACCAGCACGGCCATGTTGATTCACCTCTTGGAGAAAGTTGGTTTCACATTAGAAGAAAATATCGGTTACTATATCCCCAACCGTTTGAAAGAGGGTTATGGGGTCTCCGTCAAGACCGTTGAGGCGGCCATTGCGAGAGGGTATACTCATTTCATCCTCATTGATAATGGGGTCAAGGCACACGAGGCAATTGATGTGATTCAAAAGCATGGTGCTAGCCTGTTGGTGATGGACCATCATACCATTGAAAAACCGCTTAGCCATGGACTTTTATACCATCCGGATTTGTTAGATCCATACTTTGAAAGTTTATGTTCTGCTGGACTGGTGTACGTGTTGGCCAACGCTATGAACCTGGTCGATGACTTCCTGCTCATTCTAGGAGCCATTGGGACCATTGGTGACATGATGCCCCTTCGTAAACAGAATCGGGTCCTCGTCAAGAAGGGTCTTCAAGTATTGAATAGCCGTCCACCCAAGGTCATTAGTTCACTTCTGAAAAGAAGGCCTGTAGCTTACGACGAAACACTGGTCTCCTTCCAAATCGTACCGGTGTTTAACGCCGTAGGGCGTCTCTCGGATGTGGCGAATGTTAACCAAGTGGTCAAATATCTCTTGTTGAATGATGAAAGCAGTATCCAACTGTTCGCGAAATCGATGTTGGATCTTAATGAGACACGCAAAAAACTCAGCAAGGAGATGGGCAATGAAGCCTCCTTACTGATTACGGAACATCCCTTCCAAGTCATCTATCAGGAGAACTTCCATGAGGGCTTGGTGGGCATTATCGCAGGACAGATAGCTAGGGCTACGTCGAAACCGACGCTGGTTTTGACACAGAATGGGTCACAGATAAAGGGTTCGGCACGAAGCCAACACTTTGATGTCTATTCTTTTCTGAGTCGTTTCAGTGATTTCTATGATTCGTTTGGGGGACACCGGCAAGCCTGTGCGCTCTCGCTACCGTTGGAGAACTTTTCTAGTTTCAGGGATAGCGTCAATGAGCACATGCGGGAAGTGGTGTTAGAAGAACCGTCAATGGATGCCTTGGTGATTGATCCAGAGGCCTTTACTGTCAGTGGCTACCAAGAACTTATGAACTTCGCTCCCTTTGGGATTGGTTTTGAAATGATGGATGTCCTGTTGGATGTGAAGGTCATTTCGGAAATCCCCTTGAACCAGAGTGGTATCAAATGGAAAATTGAACCGATTGGTGAAATCCAAGAGGTGGTCTATTTTGGTGCTAACCATACTCTATTAATGGGCATGGATTCATTCAGAGTGGTCGGTAAGCTACAAAAAGGCTATCGCGATGGCCTGACTCTGAATGCGAACTATATTGATTCAATTATTTGATAAACTGCTGGTAGTATTCATCGAAAGTTAGATTGAGGCTTTGGAAATGTGTCGCCATCTCTATACCGACATAGCGATAATGCCAGGATTCATACATATACCCGTGGACGCCTTCTTTCCCTTGTGGGTAGCGAAGGATGAAGCCATAGCGATAGGCGTTTTCACTCATCCACTGTTGGGCAGGGGTGTTGGTGAAGTCGCCGAAACAGAGCGATCCCTGGCAGACATCGATGGTTGTGCCCAGTTGGTGTTCGGAGTGACCTGGACGAGCAGAATAAGTATCGACGACCTCTTGGGGGTCGTTTTTTAAATAGTTGTTGTAGATGGTTTCCTGTGTCTGGTAGGAGCGATAGGCAGACTGGATAATTAGGGAGTAGCCTTCGTCCGCGGCATCCTGTGCCATATCATAGAAGGCGTCCCAGGTTTCCTGAGTGACCTTTTGTCCGGTAGGATTATAGTTAGCAGGGATGTTAATGAGGTTATCAGGAACGTAATCAGCGGGTAGTTGATAGCGTTTGTTGGCCAGAATATAGCGATCATTTCGTAATATTGCTGGTTCAGTGATCTTATAGCTGCTGTTCAAAGTGCCATCGTCAACGGTCAAAATGACCTCGAGACGACCAACTTGTAACGGATAGTGTCCGGCAGTGCTCAAATCGTAATCGCCAATTATCTCTAGATACTGTTTTGGCGTACTGGTGAAGAATTCAGTCAGGTCAAGGGTGCCATTGAGTGCGACCTTGAACTCTTTCAGTTGTTCAATAATAACCGGTTCATCCTCGGTAATGGTGAGGCTGAAGGGGAAGGAAGCCGTATTGTTACTGTTGTCCTTAACGCTTAGCGTTTCGTTTCTAGTTCCTGGTATGGAGGTATCGATGGTCGTGGTGATGGTGTAGGATCCGGAATTATCAGAAATGTCGAAAAAGGCTTCAAAGTCGAGATCTGAACCTTGGCTGATAGTGACCTCACTCTTTTGATTGATGAGTGGTGGCGTACTATCTTGTACAGTTACGTTGAGGGGATAGGATTTATCTTCAACCTCAAAAGTAATCGCATAGGATCCGACTTTGGTGTTATCGAAAGAATCGAAAGTAATGTCTTCTTGGCTTTCTAGTTGAATGATTTCTTTCGTTAGCGATTCGCCGATTTCCACAGTGACGTCCTTTTGGTATTGGAGATTGGAGGTTGAACAAGCATTGAGTAACAACAGAATTGTAAGTAGACTCATTATTTTTTTCATAAGGTTACCTCTTGAAGGTATCATATCACAATTTTTGAGACCTTTTTAGATGAATCATAGGTGTCTGTGGTATAATTAATTCGTTATTCGAAGGTTAGAACACTCAGGAGGATATGATGGATTTAAGTAAAAAGATTGCTAGTATAGAGGACTATCCAATTGAAGGAGTACTGTTTCGGGATATCACCCCTTTAATGGAAGATGGCGCTGCCTTCAAGGAAGCATGCCAAAGAATCAGCGCGTTTGCTAAAGAATTGGGTGCGGAAGTCATTGTGGGTCCGGAATCCAGGGGCTTCATCTTCGGGTGTCCTGTCGCTTACGAATTAGGCGTCGGCTTTGTGCCCGTTCGCAAACCTAATAAATTACCAAGAGAAACTATTTCTTATGAATATTCGCTAGAATATGGAACGAACACCCTACACATGCATGCGGATGCGATTAAGCCAGGCCAAAAGTGCCTGATTGTCGACGATTTGCTTGCGACAGGCGGAACGGTAGAAGCTACCATCAAATTGATTGAACAAAGCGGTGGTATTGTCGTTGGCTGTGCCTTCTTGATTGAACTACTGGATCTCAAGGGCAGAGAAAAACTGCAGGGTTATAAAACACTATCAGTGTTGAGTTACGACTAACGAAGAATATTCTTCGTTTTTTAAAAAGTAAAGGAGGGTAATGATGGCAAAAGCACTTGATTATACAAAAGAACAGCTGATTGCAGAGATTAACTCACAGATTAAAGACCAAAAATCACGTGACGACATTTTCCATGCGCTGGAGTATGCTGAAGCGAAACACGCGGGTCAGGTTCGTAAATCAGGTGAGTCATACTTTACTCACCTAGTAAATGTTGCCTACATCTTAATGACCCTTCATGTTCAACCGGTCACCATTCAAGCCGGACTCTTACATGATGTCATTGAGGATAGCGGAGTCACCCATGATGAGCTAGCCGCCGAGTTTACCGAGGAAGTAGCTTCCATGGTCGAAGCTGTCACAAAGATCGGGAATATTCAATTCAAGGACGAAAAGGAATATCTCGCTGAAAACCACCGTAAGATCTTCATTGCCATGGCCAAAGACGTGCGAGTTATTTTAATTAAGCTCGTCGACCGCCTTCATAATATGAGAACTTTGCAGTTCCAGCCAGAATACAAACAAAAGAAGATTGCCAACGAGACCCTGTCGGTATACGCACCGATTGCGCACCGTTTGGGTATCAATGACATCAAGAACGA
>JAAZEC010000144.1 GCA_012512495.1 Erysipelothrix sp. | reverse complement strand
GGTAGAGAAGAAACCCGTAATCACAACTGAAGAGAAGGTCTCAACCAGTTCAGTTCCTTTCAGCACCGTTGAGGAAAAGGATCCCACGAAGGAAGTCGGTTATCAGGCGGTTAAGAGTGAAGGACAAAATGGCGTCCGTGAAATTGTCGAAGTGCTCACCTATCAAGATGGGAAAGAGATTTCACGCACCGTAAAAAGCGATCGCATTATAAAGGCAGCTGTTAATCGTGTCGTTATAATTGGGACTAAACAACCAGTGGTGGAGACTGCCCCAGCTAATTTTGCACAGGAAGTCATCAGACTAACTAATGTGGAAAGAGCGGCTGCCGGTCTACCTGCATTGAGCTATGATCCTGCTTTGGATGCCGGTACGAATTTAAGAGCACAGGAAATCGTGACTACTTGGTCTCACACTAGACCTAATGGTAAGTCCTTCTCGACAGCATTCAATATTAGTTTTAGAACCATGGGTGAGAACATTGCCATGGGTCAACGCACTCCAGCTGAAGTCATGTCAGCATGGATGAATTCACCAGGGCACAAGGCTAATATCTTACATTCTGGCTACACAAAAATCGGTGTGAGTGTCCATGTGGCGAATGGAATTCATTACTGGGTCATGGTCTTATATGGCTAATTAGCAAACTGACTGTTACGAGTCAGTTTTATTTTGGCAAAAACCTTCTATTAATTAAGGCTTATTCTTGTGTTCAATCTTGTCGCTGTATACAATAAGACCAGAGATAGGGGAGAATGCTATGGATAAAAAAAGGGTAATTATTGAGCTTCCATTAGACTTAAGTGAGAAGGTGGAACCGTTTGGTCCGATAGATTCTACCGTGACGGTAGTGAACAATAAGGTACAGATTGCTCTGTTGAATAAGGAGAAGGAACCGTTGTTAAAGAATTGGTGGATATTACTACCAACAGTTTTAATGACGATTGTTTTCATTGTCATGAACTATGGAAGAAAGAACATTGCTTTAGCGGGGGACAACTCTATTGCGAGCTATGTCATTACGATCGGTGTGATTCTATCGTTCGTGCTCTTTACCTATTTCTTCGTCTTAGGTAAAAAAGGTAAGATCCATTCAAATACCCAGGATATTTACTGGCGTAACTTCCCTAGTATCCTGATATCACTAGGTCTTATCATTGTGGTCGTTCTATTGGTGGTCTTTAATGTTGTCGAAAAGATCTTCTTAGGAGTGACCTTCGATCTGTTCACAGCAAGCACCATCTTCGCAATCATTATTGGCGTACTGAGCTATCTAGTCATCATGGTGGCTATTAAAATAACACCGAGTACACTTATCAACATGTTGATGTTGATTGCCATTGGTGGGGTGGGCATCGCCATGTTGACAAACAGTGAACAACAATGGTGGTTGACCAACCTGAGCTACCTGGGTTCCAACTTCGCAACCTCTAGTTGGCGTTTCAATCTGACTCTCATCCTCGCGGCCTTTATTATGATAGCCTTGATTGATTTTCTTTTTGAGGCGATCTTCAAAGTTCAGCCACGCTCCAATCAGCTACGTTTCATGAAATTCCTTTTGGTGATGATGGCAATCTTCCTCGGAAATGTGGGAGTATTTCCATACAATGAGAGTGCGATCTCAAGGGAACTCCACAATGTGTTCGCTCAAGGGCTAGTATTCTGGGTCCTGATTCTCATGGGGACGGCTCGCTGGTTGTTGCCGGTGGTGGATAAAGAGTTCTTGAGGCTAACCAATATTATGGCGGGCTTACTGGTAATTATCACGATTTTATTTATGGTGGTCCGTTATTTATCGTTGACAGCGTTTGAAATTATGGCTTTCGTTGTTGCGTTCAGCTGGTTGTTACTGTTATTACAGAAACTGATTCAGCTTTCCAACTATGGTAGTCAGACTTATTCAGTCACCATTGAGGTTACTGAATAAGTCGAATGGGCACATGGAGTGTAATATAATTTTATAAATGGTACTATTTTTTTAGAGAAAGGAGCTTATACTATGAGCGACAATAAATTTAAAGAAATTAAAGACAAAGTTGTTGGTAAGGTTAAAGAAGAAACTGGTAAACTGACTGACAATGAAGAATTGGAACTGAAAGGTAAGATCCAACAAGGTATTGGTAAGGCACGCGAAGTTGCTGAGGATGTTAAAGATGATGTTCTTGATAAAGTCAACGACGTAGTTGATGACATTACCGGAAAAAAAGATAAAGCCTAGTTCATAGAACCCTCGCAAGAGGGTTTTCTATAGGAAAACTTCGCATTTTATATTAAAATATGATAATATAATACCGCTAAAGAGCTCGGTGTATGGGAAAGCTTGGTTAATCCGCTTGCATGGGGTGCAAGAGAACGCAGGTTCGAATCCTGTTACACCGACCAAAATAAAAAATAAGAAGGAAGCGATCCTTGCTAGCCAAGGGAATCACTTCCTTTTTTTATATCGCTTTAGATTGCGATTTCTTAACTTCGTATCCAAGTACCGTGATGGCCTTTTCAACATCTTCCATCGATAGCTTTTCATCATCAAAGTCAAACTTAACTTTGCTGGAATTGAATAGCACTTTAACGCTGTCTTTTACTACCCCGTTCAAAGATTTTGTTGAATTTTCAATCTTTTGAACGCAGGATGGACACGTTAATGTTTCTAATTGAATGGTTGCTTTTTTCATTTTTACTCTCCTTTCTGATTGTGGTTGTTTGGACATTGTAATTTTATCTTAACCTATACCGAAGAAGTCTCATACCGTTTAAAATAACGACTAGAATACTGCCTTCATGTACCAGCATGCCAATGGACATATTCATCCATTCGCTAAAGAACACGCTAGCGAGCAAAAATAGTACAACTCCTATGGCAATGAAAATATTTTGTTTCATGTTTCTTGCTGTGGCTTTAGTTAGTCCAAGGGCATGGGGTAAACGACTGAAATCAGAATTCATCAAAACAACATCGGATGTCTCGATAGCCACATCTGTGCCGCTTCCCATGGCAATCCCAATATGGGCCAATGCCAGAGAGGGACTGTCATTGACGCCGTCCCCAACGAATGCGACGACTT
>JAAZEC010000143.1 GCA_012512495.1 Erysipelothrix sp. | reverse complement strand
ACTTGCTTGTATTCAAGGGCTGTTTGACCTGGATCAACGACGACCCAAGATACGAAATAGACAATGGATTCAAGTTGCTTCGGAGGAATGTTCAATAGGATACTCATGCGTGATGGGATACCGCGCAAGTACCAGATATGTGCGACTGGTGCTGCGAGTTCAATGTGTCCCATTCTTTCGCGGCGAACGGAAGCTTTAGTAACTTCAACGCCACAGCGATCACAGATAATTCCTTTATATCTTACCTTCTTATACTTTCCACAGGCACACTCCCAGTCCTTGGAAGGACCGAAAATACGCTCACAGAAGAGTCCATCACGCTCAGGTTTTTGAGAGCGATAGTTTATTGTCTCAGGTTTTTTTACTTCCCCATGAGACCACTCACGAATTCTTTCAGGAGAAGCTAAACCTATTCGGATTGATGAGAAATTTTTATCGTTCATAAAATCTCCTATTCTTCGTAAACATCGGCACCGACAACTACGGCTTCAAGCGGCTCATCATCATCTGATTCTGCTGGTTGGGGCTCGATTTCGTCATCGATTGGGCTAAGTACTAATTCCTGTTGATTTGGTGTTAGATTTTCATCCATCTTGCCAACTTCGACAGAATTGCCATCATCATCCAAGAAGGTGATATCCAAGGCAAGACTTTGTAACTCATGCGTTAAGACACGGAATGATTCAGGCATTCCAGGTTCTGGAATGTCGCGACCGTTTTGGATTGCCGCATAAGTCTTGGTACGACCATTCACGTCATCCGACTTGATGGTCATGATTTCTTGTAGAGTATGTGCTGCCCCATAAGCATAGAGTGCCCATACTTCCATTTCCCCAAATCTTTGTCCACCATTTTGAGCCTTACCACCCAATGGTTGTTGAGTAACCAATGAGTAAGGTCCAGTTGCTCTGGCGTGCAATTTATCGTCGACCATGTGGGCAAGTTTAATGAAGTACATAACGCCTACGGAGATTCGGTTATCGAATTTTTCCCCAGTACGTCCGTCTACTAGATCAAGTTTACCATCGGCTGAAACATCAGCTTCGGCCATGATTTCGGCGAGTTCATCGTTCTCAATTCCGTCAAAGACTGGAGTTGCGAAGTTGACACCCAATTTCTTGGCTGCCATTCCTAAGTGGATCTCAAGTATTTGACCAATGTTCATCCGTGATGGAACGCCCATTGGGTTCAACATGATATCGACTGGAGTACCATCTGGCATGTATGGCATGTCTTCAATTGGAAGAATTCGGGAAATAACCCCTTTATTACCATGTCGACCTGCCATCTTATCGCCCTCAGAGATTTTACGCTTTTGGACGATATAGACTTTGACTTGTTCTTGAACTCCTGGAGGTAAGTCATACCCTTCAGAGCGTTTGAAGATTCTTACAGATTGAACGATTCCTGAGCCACCATGTGGGACCTTCAGTGAGTTATCTCTAACTTCTTGAGTCTTTTCACCAAAGATAGCGAATAGAAGCTTTTCTTCAGGAGGTAGTTCAGAGTGACCTTTAGGTGTTACTTTACCAACGAGGACATCGCCCTCTTTGACTTCCGCTCCTACCATGACGATTCCGTTGGAATCAAGGTGACGGCAGGAAACTTCGGACACGTTAGGTATATCACGGGTGATTTCTTCAGGTCCTAGCTTGGTGTCACGGACTTCTAGTTCATATTCTTCAATATGAATGGAGGTATAGACATCGTCAAAGACCATTCTTTCACTCATGATGATGGCATCTTCATAGTTATAACCATCCCAGGACATGAAAGCGATTGTTACGTTTTGTCCTAAGGCGAGTTCACCGTTGTCCATGGAAGGACCATCGGCGATGATTTCACCAACTTCAACACGTTCACCCATTTCAACAATTGGTGTTTGTGAGATATTGGTTCCCGCATTGGAACGTCTGAATTTTTCAAGAGCATAGGTCTTCGTTGCGCCTTTATCATCTGTGACTTCAATCTTGAAGCCATCGATGTAAGTAACGATACCGTTAGTTGTGGAAACAACCGCGGTTCCGCTATCTTGTGCTAGCTTGTACTCAATGCCGGTTCCGACGAGCGGAGCAGTTGGCTTAATGAGTGGGACTGATTGACGTTGCATGTTGGCACCCATGAGCGCTCTACTGGCATCGTCATTTTCCAAGAATGGAATACAGGCCGTAGCTACGGAAACGATTTGCATTGGAGAGACGTCGGCTAATTCAACATCTTCCCTGTCCATGACCACGTTGTCGCCTTCAAATCTAACGACTACTTGTTCGTTGACGATTTCGCCACGTACGACTTCGTTGGCTGGAGCGATAACATAATCCATCTCGTCATCTGCTGAGAGGTAGACTACATCTTCGGTCACTTTGCCGTCTTTTACGAAACGGTAAGGTGTTTGAATGAAGCCATATTCGTTAATTTGACCATAGGTAGTCAAGTTGGAAATCAGACCAATGTTTGGTCCTTCTGGTGTTTCAATTGGACAGATTCTACCATAGTGTGAGTTATGAACGTCACGCACTTCGTAGGAAGCACGCTCACGTGATAAACCACCAGGTCCTAAAGCAGAGATACGACGTTTGTTAGTAAGTTCTGCGAGTGGGTTAATCTGATCCATGAATTGAGAGAGCTGAGAACTTGAGTAGAACTCTTTGATGGCTGCGGTCAATGGACGGATGTTGGTGAGTGATTTTGGTGTTAATGAGGACACATCAGAGATTGACATTCTGTCGATGACGACTCTTTCCATACGGGAAAGACCGATGCGAACTTGGTTCTGAATCAATTCACCGACCGTTCTGACACGGCGGTTTCCTAACATATCAATGTCGTCTTGGTCACCGATTTCGTCCATCATATTGAGATAGTAGCTATAGAAAGCATAGAGATCGGATAAAGTGACGGTCTTCTTACTGATATAAGGGTCGGGTCCTAAAACCTTGATTTCATGGTCTGATTGTGGAATCGAGACTGAGATCTGTTGTACGGCAGCGCCGACTAACCAAAGAGTGACTTCTTCTTTTTTAGTTAGAGCGACAATGGCGTCTTCACGTTTGTTCGTTAGTTTATCGAGTGGTAGATCCGGTAAATAGCGATCAATGAACAGTTCATCGTCAGCGTCTTTGGCGTCTTCGTTATTGATGGTTAAGCGACCTAGTGAAAAGAGTCGTGTTCCATAATTGAAGATGGTGCGGACGTTGTTCTTGTCGAGGACGACTGGTTTGGCTAAAATGCCTGAATAGACTAGAACGTTGTTATAACCATTTTCTACAAGTTCTTTGATGTCTTTTTCTGTGAGTACTGTCCCGATGTCGAGTGTATAGTCTTCGTCGTCGATGTCTTGTGCTAGCACTCTTCCTACTAATGTCTTAGTCCATGATGTGGAAACGAGTTTCTTGTCAGGGTGACTAAATAGATGGTTGAGTGGGTAGACTTGCATGTGTGTTCCGGCAGAAAGTGCGCTACGCATTGAATTGCGTTCTTCTCTGCCGATGATAGTTCCTTTTTTGATGATGACTTCGCCTTGACCGCCTAGAATGTCATGGTTGACGACATTTCTGAAAGCACGACTTGCTACGCCAAGCTTCTTGTGTAGCTTATAGCGGCCTGCCTTATTAAGGTCATAGCGACGGTAGTCGAGGAACTTCGAGTTCATGAGGCTGATGGCACCGTCGATGGTTGGGATTTCGTCGGAGCGTTGGTTCTCATAAATAACACGGAGTGCTTCTTCGGTGGTAGCGACTTTGTCTTGTACCAAGGTGTTGGTGACTGCTTCGTATTCGCCGAAGATGGAGTTGTATAGAAGAATGTAGTGATTCAAATAGTCACGGCCTTCTTCTGTTGATTTTAATTCAGGGTTTACGTTGTATCCTAGAGCAGTCAAAAACTTCTCGATTCCATCGGAGTCGAGCGGATTGTCTGAAGTCTCAGGGTTCAGTGAGATACCAAATGCCTTGAAGAGGATGGTTGATAACATGGAGCGTTTACGGTCAACCTTCATGTTAAGGATCGTTCCTAAGGCTGGTTTTTTAGGATCGCTGACTAGTTCTAGCCATGTTCCACGGCTTGGAATAAGTTCGGCAGAGTAGATGTCTTTGCCAATCTTTGTGTCCATGTCAATGTCAAAATAGGCTCCTGGTGAGCGTACGATTTGGGAGACGATGACACGTTCGGCACCGTTGATAATGAAGGTTCCTGTATCGGACATCAATGGGAAATCTCCCATGAAGACTTCTTCAATTTTTTGTATTAATTCACCGGTTTGACGATCGGTGATGTTTAATTCCATTCTTGCTCGAAGAGGTGCTGAGTAAGTCGTTTCTCTTCGTTTGCATTCTGCTACATCGTATTTTGGTTCTTCAAACTTATAGTCGAGGAATTTCAACTTGACGGATTGGTTGTGGTTTTCGATTGGATAAATCTCATCAAAAACCTCTTTGAGTCCTTCTGTTTTTAGCCATTCGAAAGCCTCTGTTTGAATTGCAACTAAGTCTGGTAACTCGAGTGATCCACTAATCTTTGAATAGTTTCTTCTCGCTGATCTCTTACCTTCACGGTCAATTCGATAGGGGAGTTTTTCTGTCATGCCGCCATCCTTTCTGATGATTTAAAGCCTAAAAAGGGTAGAAACACCCAATATTTTTTAGACTATTATGCAATTAAATATTATATCATTTATGTGTCAATTTGTCAACTCCGAACGCCTGTCGCCTGAATGATCCAATAGCCCTTGCTTTTGGTGAGAACTGATACATTTTCGTATAATTCATTGAGATACTTGATTGCTGAGGGAGCACCATGTTGTTTCCTCATGACAATTAACAAGCGGCCTTGCTCATTAAGGTGAGTGGTCGTTTCTAAGAATAAGCGATAAATGGTTTGCTTGCCTGCTCTGATGGGTGGATTGAATAGAATCTCGTCATAAGTTTCTAATCCTTCCAGTCCGTCTTGATGGATGAAGGTGGCTTCTAATTTATTGAGCGCAGCATTACGCGTGACCAGATCGATCGCGTTTGAATTAATGTCGACACCTATGATTTCAAGCTGGCTATTCAACTTCTTAAGTGTAAGTCCGATGACTCCGTAGCCACAGCCTAGATCGAGAAGTTTTCCTTCCAATCCAAGACCGTGGGCTACTTCTATTAAGAGTTTTGAGCCTTCGTCGATATGGTTTCTTGAAAAGACACCATGATCGCTTAGAAGTTTTAAATCAACGCCTAAAAACCGGAAAGGTATTTCTCTCCGGTCATGATTTTTAGGTGGATTATCGGTGAAATAGTGATCCACTTTAACACCTCCAATTTGCTAGATTTAAGACTCGTTTTTATTTTACTTCTACGACAGCGCCTGCTGCTTCAAGTTGGGACTTGATTTCTTCAGCTTCTTCTGGCTTGATGTTTTCTTTAACTGTTGAAGGTGCTCCGTCAACAAGTTTCTTAGCATCCATCATACCTAGACCAGTGATTTCTTTAACGACTTTGATGACTCCAACTTTAGAGCCGCCAACTTCCTTAAGAGTAACTGTAACTTCTGTTGGTGCTGCTGCTTCTTCTTCAACTGCGCCACCTGCTGCGACTGCTACTGGAGCTGCTGCTGTTACGCCGAATTCTTCTTCGACTGTTTTGATCAAATCATTTAATTCTAATAATGACATCTCTTTTAGAGACTCAATAATTTCTGCTGTTGTTAATTTAGCCATGAATATTCTCCTCCTTTATTCTGCTGTTTCTTCTTTTACTTCTTCTACTACTGTTTCTTCTACGACTGCTTCTGTTTCTGCCACTTCTTCGACAACTGCAACTTCCTCGACCACTTCTGGCTCTGGAGTTACTTCTGCTTCAACGACTTTTTCTTCAGCTTCAACTGTCGCTTCAACTTCTGCTACTTCTTCAACTGTTTCTGTTACTTCCTCTTCGGAAACAGAACCTGATTGCTCAGCGATTTGTGAGAGTGCATACGCGAACTTGCTCATTGGTGATTGTAACATTCCAACAAACATGGAAAGCAATCCTTCACGATTTGGTAATTCAGCTAGTTCCATAATCGTTTCGAAATTAATGACTTTACCTTCAACGATACCTGACTTCAAGACCAGTTGCTTATTTTTCTTAGCAAACTTCGCTAGAACTCTACTTGGCGCAATCGCATCATCTGAGAATGCCATCGCGTTAGGTCCCTTGAGGGCTTCCACTAATTCTTCAAAACCTTCGTTGACTGCAGCACGTTGTGACAATGAGTTCTTATACACCTTGAAGTCGACTCCTTCAGCTCTTAGCTGACGACGTAACTCCGTGATGTCTGAAACTTTGAGTCCACGATATTCAACAATGATTGTTGATTCTGAACTTTTAATTTTCTCAGAAATCTCACTGACAATAGACTGTTTACTTTCTAGATTTTGTTCATTCACTTACTTTCACCTCCTAATATTTTGTCTCAATAATTACGCAAAATAAAACCCGTACATCAAGACACGGGTGAAAAAGAGTTAGTTTAATCTTCTTTTAACCTCGGCAACGAATTAAGCGATTCGCAGTTGCTGTCTTGGGTAATAATTGATAACAAAGGAATTGTATCTGATTTGGGTGACCATGTCAAGCGGCGTCCATTTTAATAAGGCGGACCCGTTGATTCGCCTTACTCTCACTCTTATTTAAACTGACTGACAAAAGTTGTTATTTCTTGTCCTTTTTCACTGTTAATTGGAACATGATACACTAACAACTCCTCAACTTCCGAAAGATTTTGAATAACATCAGCATCCTTCGTTAAAGCAAGCACGTAATTGTCCTCGTACTCACCTAGCACACTCAAGTAGTTTACCTCTGAGCCTTCCTTCTTACCTAAGAATTTGAACGTGGCTATCGACCTAATAGAATCACCTGTCGTCTTCTGATACTCTTCGAGATCTTCAAAGAGATCAATATAATTAGCCACTAAAGCTTCATCAGTTATTTCCTTGTCTTAATAGATTTCATCTTCATCAGCTTCTTCTGTCAAAACTGATACGACAAACGAATCGATGATTAGTTTCTCTTCTGCTTCATCATTGTTCACATTACCAGTTCCTTGTGCACTGCTGTTACATCCAACAATCGTGAACACTAACAACAATAGAACTAATGCCTTCTTCATTCCTATTTCCTCCGTGTTATCTTTCTATTACCAATGCCAGGACATTCTGGTTAATCACTCGCATCTTCTGTTCATTATTGTGCTTCCTGATGAAAATTCGAGCTCTTGTCTCTCTGAATATTAATTCAATCTTTTCATAATATAGATGTGGTTAATTCTATTCTACATCTCTTAAAATTAAATGCAACCATTTAGTTGATGTTAGAGGGTTGACAAATGGTTAGGTACCTAATATAATGATAACAGTTAGGCGCCTAACTAAATGAACGAAAGGAGGAAACACTATGAATGAAACAACTAATGTCCTAGAAACGGTCATGCGCATCTCACGATCCATGAAGCGAAATCATCCACGAATGAAAGATGGAGAACATCGCCATCGTGGTGGATTCAGAATCATCCGCGTCTTAGCCAAAGAAGGACCCATGCCATCGAAAGATCTAGCAGAGAAACTAGATATTCGCCCATCATCTCTATCCGAAGCTCTTGATCGTCTACAAGAAAAAGAGCTCATCACCAGAAGTACTGATGAGAACGACAAGCGCAAGGTCATTGTGTCACTAACTGATAAAGCTGTTGACAGAATGAATAAACGCAGAGAAAACAAAGATGAGTATCAAACCTTGCTAGCTTCAGCTATAAGCGAAGAAGAACAAGCCGAGTTTGTAAGAATCGGTAATAAGATCATTGATGCGATTAAGAATGCTAACAAAGAAGACTAGCATTCTGAATGCTAACAAAGAAGGTTAGCATTCTTTCTTTTCTTTTGATACACTATGCATGAAAGAAAAGAGGAAACTTGATGAAAAACGCATTAATCCTAGCCATGGTCACACAAAGCAGAAACCCCCAAGTACTACATGGAGGCAAAATATATTCACTCACTCAAGAAGGACAGAAAATAAGAAAACTGGTCGCCATTTTGAAGATTGTACTCCTCGTCGGCTTCATTGTCTTCTATTCATTTGTCGGTCAATACTATGCCGCTGAGCTCTTTGGCGATTCAATCTTCGTCACCATCCTATTAGTACTCGTAGCCTATGTCGTAATCCTAGCAGTGACTTACCTCTTTGGCGCTATCCTGCTACGAGGCAAAGACAATATGACCCCTTATGTTGAACCAGTAAATTAAAAGCTTGTATCGTTATGATACAAGCTCTTTTTTTATTTTTTAGAATTGATTAGAAACCTTGATACCAACACCCATAGTTGTCGATAACGTAACTGACTTCATGAAGATACCCTTAACTGCCGCAGGACGCGCACGTTTGATTGTTTGTGCCAAGGCATTGATATTTTCAATAAGAGCTTCATCAGTGAAGGAGACCTTACCAACTAGACAGTTGATGTTACCATCTTTGTCAACGCGGTATTCGACTTTACCCTTCTTGATTTCAGCAACAGCATTGCCAATATCAGGAGTAACTGTACCAGTCTTAGGGTTAGGCATAAGACCCTTAGGTCCTAAGATTTTACCGATCTTACCAAGCTCACCCATCATATCAGGAGTCGCAACGATAACATCAAATGCAAACCAGCCCTTTTTAATTTCGTCAATCATTTCTTTACCACCAACGAAATCGGCACCAGCTTCTTTAGCTTCGTCAATCTTAGCACCTTGTGTAATAACAAGGACCTTTTGTGACTTACCAGTACCATTAGGAAGTACCATAGCACCTCTGATTTGTTGATCCGCATGACGAGGGTCAACGTTCAAATTAAATGATAATTCAACAGAAGAATCAAATTTAGTAGTCGTAGTTTCTTTCGCAAGAGCGACTGCTTCGTCCAATGGATACTGTTTTAAGTGTTCTACTTTAGCTAATGCAGCTTGACGATTTTTACTTTTCTTAGCCATGACTAGTTATCCATCCCTTCAATTTTGATACCCATGTTCTTAGCGGTACCAGCAACAATCTTCATTGCGCCCTCAACATCATTCGCATTGAGGTCAGGCATTTTGTACTCAGCAATTTCACGAACTTGATCCATCGTAACCGTTCCAACAATCGCTGTACTTGGTGTACCAGAACCAGACTTAACACCGGCTGCCTTCTTCAAAAGAATAGCGGCTGGAGTTGTTTTCAAGACAAAACTAAATGTTTTATCTTCATAAGCGGTAATAATTACTGGAACAATATCCCCACCACGATCTTTCGTAGCATCATTAAATGCTGAACAGAACTGAGGCATATTCACACCCGCACCAGCTAGAGCTGGACCTGGACGTGCTTGGCCTGCCGGGAATTGTAACTTAATTACTTTCGCAACTTTTTTACTCACAAGACATTCCTCCTTTTAAACATAAATGTTTGTGTAGTGGTCTTAACGAGTGGTTGCACACTCTGCCACGACTGCTATTTCCATAGCTTATGAATTATAACGTATCTTTCAACAATCGTCAAACACAACTATTAATCCAAGAGACCAAGATCTTCAATCAGTTCAGAAGCTACATCCTTCACCGAACGATTCTCAACATCTACTTGGTAATTTATCTCCTGCATCATGGCATCATCGATCTTACCTGCCAACAGATTAAAGATATCATTAAGCTCAGGATGCTCCTCAAGCAATTCAGTACGAACCAGTGGCGCACCATGATAAGCCGGGAATAGATCCAAATCATCTTCCAGCACAACCATGTCATACTTACGAAGCAAAGAATCCGTCGCATACACGACAATGACATCCAGCTGATTATTCGCAATCGCCTCATAAGCAAGTGAAGTATCCATTCTCAACACCTCATCAAACTCATAGCCATAAAGCTCACTCATGCCATCAAAACCATCCTTGACTCTCGTAAAGAACAAGTGGTTCGCACCAAAACGGAACTCACTATCATGTTCAGCCAGATCACTCATGGTAGTAATACCATACTCATCGGAAACACTCTTCAACACCGCCAAAGCAAACGTATTATTCAATCCCACCGGATTGAAAAAGGTCATACCATACTCCTCTGCCATGCCAGTTCGTGCTAGCTCTTCCACCTCATCAGAAGTTGCCGGTAACTCTTCCTCCAAGATCTCATTAACAATCGTACCCGTATACTCAAAATACAAGTCCACTTCACCCTCTTGATAACCCTGGAAGATAACCGTCGTCCCTCCTAGGTTTTGTTTACGCTCAACCTTTAAGTCAGTCATTTCCTCAATTAGTTGCGCATATACTTCACTCATGATGATATTCTCAGTAAACTGCTTCGAAGCAATCACAATCGTTTCACCCGAAGAGCAGCCACTCAATAAGATAACCACCAACAATAGACTCAATAACTTTTTCATAATATACCTCCATTAACTCTTAAGATCGATAAGTTACTAACCACTTCTCGACACGGCTCAAAACCCAATCCGTAAGGATCGCCAAGACAGAAACCGGAACAGCACCCGATAACATCATCGTGGTATTCCTGGTCTGAATGCCACGCCAGACCAGCATCCCTAAACCGCCCGCTCCAATCAAGACACCCGTCGTCGTAATAGACAAAGCACTTACCAACGCTAGCTTCACACCCGTAATAATGACAGGCAGTGCGATCGGCAATTCAATCTTAGTGTAAATCTGGAAATCAGTCATACCAATGCCCCTCGCTGCCCGTATCACTGAAGGACTCACACTCGCGATACCCGTATAGGTATTACGAATAATCGGAAACAGTGAATACAGGAAGACAGACACAATGACCGTTGTATTATTCAAACCAAAGACCAACATCACAAACGTGAACATCGCCAGTGTCGGTACCGTTTGAATCACATCAATCACGATAAATACGACCTGTTTCAACAACTTCTGACGATTCATCAACGCCGCCAAAACAACACCAGTAACCAAAGCCATCAACACACCCAGAAAACTAATCTGTATGTGCTCAAGAATCGAGTTCAATAAAGTCATGAGGTTCCCCCCTGACTATGCTTCGCAACCAAGCGTTCAATAAGCCCCAGTGAGAAGCTCACCAACAATGCCATCATGGTCGCAGGGATCGAACCCGCGAAAATCAAGTCGAAATTATACGACTGTAAACCCATCCAGATTAAATCGCCCAGACCACCAGCCCCAATCAATGCCGCAAGAGTCGCCCAACTGATAATGTACACAGCCGACATCCGCACTCCCGACACAATCGTAGGCAAGGCCAAAGGGATCTCAACCTTCCACAAGATCTGCCACGAAGTCATTCCTAACCCCTTCGCAATTTTCACGTACTGTGAATCCACTTCCATCAGACCCGTCGTCGTATTCCGCAAGATTGGCAACAGTGAATAGATATAGAGGACACTAACCGCCGTCCAGAAGCCTAGACCCAAGAAAATCATCGCCACTCCCAATAAGACCAAGCTAGGAATCGTGTTAACAATACTAGATATATTAAGCACCCATTGAGCCAGCCTTTTATGCTTGCTCAGATAGATCCCCAACGGGAAAGCACTCAGAAAACCCAGTGTCACAGACACCAGTGAGATGAGGATATGTTGGCGAATCGCCGTCAACATCAGTTCAGAATATTGAGTCAGTATCCTCGAGAAATCAATCATGGGCCTCTTCCTTCCAGACGACACTGGCTAGCGATTCAACCATGCTCGTCTTGGTCACGACACCCACAACCTCATTCTCATCATTAGTCACTACCAGAATATCCATACGATCCTTCACCAATAGATCAAACGCCTCTTTCGCAGAGGAAGCTGGCGAAACACTCACCCTTGATTCAATCTCTAGATCCGAAACCAGCATTCCTGGCTTCACCTTATCAATCAAGGCTTCAATACCAACGGTACCCACATACTTGTTATGTTCGTCCACAATCAACAGGGTACTAATTCGCTTACTCTGCATCTGGGAAATAACTCTCGCCAGACCATTGTTCTCTCTAATCGTAATAGGATTAGATCTCATGATTTCACTCACGGTATTGACATTACCATTGGATAAACGATGTTTCCCGATGAACTTTTCAACAAACTGGTTCGCAGGATTCAACAGGATTTCCTCCGGTGTATCATATTGAACGATTTGACCCTCATTCATAATGACAATCCGATCCGCAATCTTTATTGCCTCGTCCATATCATGGGTCACGAAGACCATCGTTTTGTTCAATTCTTTCTGAAGTCTTTTCAACTCATCCTGAAGGGAATCACGAGTCACAGGGTCCAGAGCCCCAAACGGTTCATCCAAGAGGATAATCGGTGGATCTGCCGCCAAAGCCCTCAAAAAACCTATCCGCTGTTGTTGTCCACCACTCATTTTGGCAGGATAGCGATCCATGAATTCCTCAGGATTCAATCCCACAGTCTTCATGAGCTCCTGGGTCCTGGCCAAGCGCTTCTTCTCGTCCCATTTTAAAAGCTTAGGAACGATT
>JAAZEC010000142.1 GCA_012512495.1 Erysipelothrix sp. | reverse complement strand
ATTGGGTCATTCAGTTCCGAGAAAGCATTACAGTATTCATGACCGGAAATAAACAACTCAAAACGATCCGTAAACCGTTCATCATTCTTACTGACCTTCGCCAGTGGTGAGATTTCCTTAGGATATGAGTAAACAAACGTCGGTTGAACAATCGTGTGTTCACAATACTTATCAAAGAACTCAGCCAAGATATGACCATAGCTCTGTTGGTGTTTATCAAGTTCAATATGGTGTTCCTTAGCAAGCTTAAGAGCTTCCTCATCCGAATGAATCTCAACGAAATCAATACCCGTCGCTTCCTTAACCATCTCAGCCATCGTCACCCTCTTAAAAGGTGCCTTCAAGGAAATAGCCTGTTCTTTATACACAATCTCAGTCGTATTCAACGTTTCCATAGCCACTGACTCAAGAAGACCCTCGGTCAGTTCCATCATCCCCTGCATATCCGAATAAGCCACATAAGCCTCAACAGTCGTGAACTCAGGATTATGAGTCGCGTCCATCCCCTCATTACGGAACAGTCTACCAATCTCATAGACTCCCTCTAAACCGCCAACAATCAAGCGCTTCAAAGGTAATTCAGTCGCGATCCTCAGATAGAAATCCATATCCAAGGTGTTATGATGCGTCACGAAAGGACGAGCCGCAGCCCCACCCAGAATTGAATGAAGAATCGGTGTCTCCACTTCCACAAGACCCTTACTATCGAAATAGTGTTGAATAGCCCGAATGACCCGTGGTCTAAACATGGCAATCTCACGACTCTTATCATTGCTAATAAGATCCAGGTAACGTCTTCTAAAACGTTCCTCCTTGTCCACTAAGCCATGCCACTTATCAGGTAATGGGCGAAGTGCCTTCGTGAGATGAGTCAGCTTAGAAGCCTTAACACTCAACTCCCCATGATTCGTTCTAAAAACAACACCAGCAACACCAATGATATCGCCAAGGTCCGTGTGTTTATAGTATTCAAAGGCCTCATCACCTACTGTGTCCTTACGGATATAAACCTGGATCTGTCCATCTCTATCTTGAAGATGGAGAAAACCAGCCTTACCCATCAGACGCTTCGTCATGATACGCCCAGCAATAATAACCTCTTTATTAATCTCTTCTAAGTCTTCCTTAGAAGTTTCAGAATAAGCATCGAAAAGCTCTTTACTATTAGAGTTGCGCTCAAAAGCCTCCCCAAAGGGATCAATACCCATCGCTTCCAACTCTTTCAGTTTCTCGCGCCTAATTTGTTCCTGTTCAGTCAACGTTAATTCGCTCATAATTCACCAGTTCCTTCTTGTATTCCTCTATCATTCTAACAAAATCATCATACGAATTCATCTTTACTATTTTTTCCTTCAAACTATGGCTATGAGGTAGTCCCTTCAAAGCCCAAGCCCCATGAGAACGCATCTGTTTAATCGCCACCGTCTCACCCATTAAACTAATCAAACGACGAGCATGTTCCAAGGTGAAATTCAGTGTATCCTCATAAGTGATCGAGAAGCTACCCTGATCATTAAGACTCATCAGTGCTTCCTTGATCAGCCACGGCTGTTTCATTAAAGCCCGGCCAATCATAACACCATCACAACCTGTCTCATCCATCAGTGCCATAGCCCTCAAACCAGAATCAACATCTCCATTCCCAAACACAGGAATACTCACGCTATCCTTGACCTCTTTGATAATAGACCAATCAGCCTGTCCACGATACATCTGGCTACGCGTCCTACCATGAACAAACAAGGCAGAAGCTCCCGCCTTCTCAAGCTCTTTAGACAGCTCCACCACATTGATAGAATCTACATCCCAGCCACTCCGACACTTCACAGTCACCGGCTTATCAACACTCTGAATCACACGATACACTAACTCACTCGCATGAGAGATATCCCTCATCAAAGCACTACCAGCACCCTGCTTCACAACCTTCTGGACCGGACAACCCATATTGATATCAATGATATCACAGTTCGTCTCCCTATCCAGATACTGTGCCGCTCTCACCATCGACTCGATATCAGAACCAAACAGCTGGAAAGCAATCGGATGTTCCCCCTCGAGTACTTCCGTCATCTTCAGTGTTTTCTCATTACGATAGTTAATCGCCTGATCCGAGACCATTTCATTGAAATACAAACCAGGCTCATACTGGATCAACAGTGAACGAAACGCCCAGTTAGTCACCCCTGCCATCGGCGCACAAACGATCGGATTCTTCAGCTCGATATTAGCTATTTTTACCATGATTTATCTTCTCAATAATCGCATCAATTTCATCTTCATTAAAGAAGTAGTGCTTCGCACAGAACTGGCACTCAAGATTGATACCCTTATCCTCTTTCTTAAGCTCCAATAAGTCCTCCACAGGAAGCGTCAATAACACTCGCTCCATCTGATCACGATCACAATCGCACTCAAACTTGATATCCTTCGTCTCAAGAATTTGAGCATCCTCAAAGAGCGTATGAATGAGTGACTCCGAAGTGTAACCCTCCAAGACCAATGAACTCATCGGCTTCAAGTTTCTAACAATATCCTCAACAATCAGGATATCCTCCTCAGTATGATCCGGTAACATCTGAATCAACATCGCTCCCGCGCTCTGAATCTTACCATCCGGGTCCACGAGAACCCCCACCGACACTGCCGAAGGAAGCTGTTCACTCTGTAAGTAGTAATAAGCGAAGTCCTCACCAATTTCACCACTCACCAAATCAATCGTTGAAGTATACTCATTCTTTAAACCATAGTTACGACTCACCGATAAGGTACCCTTACCAATAGCCTTCCCAACATCTAGTTTATAAGTATCTTCCTTCACTAAAAGCACTTCCGGATTCTTAACATAACCCTTCACATGCCCCTGTTTATTAGCATCCACACGAACCGAACCAAGCTCACCATCACCATCGATCTTGATTGTCAGCATTTCATCTTCATTCTTCAGTTGAACACCCATAATCGCACCCATGGAAAGAGTCCTCCCAAGGGCTGTCGCGGAAGTCGGCCACAACTGATGGACCTTCGCAGCCTCCGCCACCAATTCTGTTGTGGTCGCCACGATTATATTCACGCGCTGATCCAATACCAGAGCGCGACTCACTGTATCTTTCATTAATATACCTCTCTTAAATAAAGCACCTAGTGACTAGGTGCTTAGCTTTTTTATTCTTTTTCGAAACTAGTCACAACAGGTTCGTTTTTATCTTGTGAATTCATAAGCTGTTGTGTACTGACTGTCATTTCTTTACCTTCAGACAATTCAGCAATCTGTTCCTTAGTAAGTGTTTCATACTCCATCAACGTGTGAGCAATCTTATCTAAGAGATCACGATTCTCTGTGATGATCTTACGAGCATTCTCATAAGCCTCATCAATGATACGACGAACCTCTTGGTCAATCTCGAAGGCAACCTCCGAAGAGTAACCAGTATTCGCTGTATAATCACGACCTAGGAAGACATTCTGGTCAGCCTGTTCATACTGAATCGTACCCAAAGCAGACATACCCCAAGACATAACCATCTTACGAGCAATCGCCGTAGCACGCTCAATATCATTGGAAGCCCCATTGGATATCTCACCAAACACAACTTCCTCAGCCACACGACCACCTAATAGGCCAGTAATAGAACCAATTAGATCCGACTTCGTTTGGAAATAAGTTTCCTCTTTCGGCGTCATCAGGTTATAACCACCCGCACTACCTCTAGGAATAATCGTAACTTTTTGAACTTCAGAAGCCGAATTCAGTTTCAAACCAATAATCGTATGACCCGTTTCATGGTAAGCCACTAGCTTCTTCTCTTTATCAGAGTAAGTACGGCTCTTCTTAGCCGGACCACCCATAACTCTATCAATCGCTTCATCCAAGTGATGCATCTTGATGACGGTATCATTCTCACGAACCGCTAAGATCGCAGCCTCATTAAGAACGTTCTCTAAGTCAGCCCCAGAGAAACCTGGTGTTCTTTGAGCCAAAGCCTCAAGATCCACACCTTCTTCAAGGAATTTATTACGAGCATGGACTCCAAGAATCGCTGCCCTACCTCTTTTATCAGGAAGAGCCACTTGAATCTGTCTATCAAAACGTCCCGGACGAAGTAATGCAGGGTCCAAGATATCACCACGGTTCGTTGCCGCAATAATTAAGACACCCGTGTTATCACCAATACCATCCATTTCAACGAGTAATTGGTTAAGTGTTTGTTCTCTTTCATCATGTCCGCCGCCAAGGCCAGCTCCACGCTGACGTCCAACCGCGTCTATTTCATCAATAAATATCATACTAGGCGCTGTTTGTTTCGCCTTCTTAAACATGTCACGAACCCGGCTCGCACCAACGCCCACGAACATTTCAACGAAATCAGAACCCGAAATCGCATAGAATGGGACATCCGCTTCTCCAGCTACTGCCTTCGCAAGCAATGTCTTACCAGTTCCCGGAGGACCTACTAATAGGACTCCCTTAGGGATTCTAGCCCCCATCTTCTCAAACTTCTTAGGATGACGAAGGTACTCAATAAGCTCTGACATTTCTTGTTTCTCTTCATCCGCACCAGCGACATCCTCAAATTTAACCTTCGAGTTAGTTTGTAGCGATGCTGGAGATTTCGAGAAATCAAACGCTTTATTATTGCCGGTGTTCATTCTCGACAACATGAAGAAAATCAAAGCACCAAAGATCAAGTACGGAACAATCGTCCCCAACACCACAGTCCAAATAGAACCGGCATTAGGATCTGCTAGCTGAAGGGTTCCGCCTAACTCAGTTTGTAGATACTGGATATTCTCTTCCGTATTAGCAATACGCGCTTTAAAAGCGGTCTCCGTTTCACCCACCATATAGACGCCAGTAACATCTATCGTTAGGGAATTGAGATCGGCCGTTGCTTCTTTAATGACCTCTTTTTCGATCATTGATTCTAGTTCTGTATAATTAAATACGCTAACCGCATTCTGTCCACCCATCTGTAATAAGATAAAGAAGGTCGACAGGATAATAATCCACGGTATTAATCCCGATACTTTTCTTCTATTCATTCATGACTCCTTTATTCGTATAATTCATCTTTTAAAATCCCTACATAGCCAAGTTGGCGGTATTTTTCATTGAAATCAAGACCAAAACCTACCACAAACTCATTTGGAATTTCAAAACCGACAAAATCCGCTTTCACATCAACAAGACGGCGTGAAGGTTTATCAAGTAGGCTTACTATTTTCACTTCATTAGCACCCTTATTGAACAATGTTTTGGTTACTTCTTGGACCGTGCGTCCTGTATCGACAATATCCTCAACTAACAAGATATTCAGTCCTTTGATTGATTGATCTAAATCCTTTAGGATCCGTACATCACCAATTGACTCCGTACCCTCATAAGAAGAGACATCCATAAAATCATATTCAATATCTAATTCGATATGTTTTATGAGCTCAGCAAGAAAAGGAATAGATCCCTTAAGAAGAGCGACTAATAAGGGAGCGTCTTTATCTTCATAATAGGCTTCTACTTCTTTAGCCAATTCTTTCGATCTTTGTTCGATTTGTTCATAGCTAATAATAACTCTTTTGATATCCTTATGCATAGTTGCTCCTTTATTAAATGACACCTATCTTAACACAAATAACGATGGGTTTGTTGAGAAATGATACTTATCACAACCCAATCCAACGACTAAGATAACCTCACCTCTGGCATTCTCAACGACCGGCCAGGACTGCCTATCTTCCCAATCGATTTTTCGATCAATGAAGAAACGCGAGACCCTCTTCGTACCATACCTCATCGCTATCGTATCTCCCTCACGCGCATTTCGCACCGTAATTGGGAAATCGGCAGCCCTCAGAGTAACTGCGCTGGTAGATGGACCATCTGGTTGAATACTGAAGTGTTCATTAGTCACATAGTATATTTTATCAAATTTCACACTGAAATCATAGGATTTAGGCGAAGTAATTCGAGCTTTCCCATACTGAATCAACAATTGGTGCTCTTTATCCAGTGAAATCACCTGCGACTTCAACCCCAGAAGCCTCATATCGATTGACTTCAAGTAAGCCCGGCTCATCCCATGTACATCCACACCCTGGTTTTCTAAAAACTCCCGAAGCACATACAGCCTCCCAAACTCACCCCAGTGACCATATCTCTTGATGTAAAGATTATCCTTCGGTAAACACAACCGACTCAACTTCTTAATTCTCTCATTATAAACCCTTTGGTACTCAAGTAAGACTCTCTTGTCAAGATTATCTAGATCAGATAAAACTACTCGTATCTGATTTCTCGAATACTTCAGGGATTGATTACTCTCGTCAATACCATAGGTAATGTTGTGTTCATGGCAATAGTTCACCAGATCTTGTTTCGTATGCTTTAATAATGGCCTAATGAGTTGACTGCCACGATACTTCAATACGGGTTTCATACCCAGATAAGCTGGCTGTCTTTTCGATAGAAGCTGGAAGACCAACGTTTCTAACTGGTCATCCTGATGATGGGCCAAGTAGATGCCAGATGCCTGGTACGCTGCTTGTACCTCGAGGAAGGCATTCATTCTGAATTCACGCGCAAAAGCCTGAAAGTTACCTTCATAACTCTCAGGAGCATCGTAAACAACACAGGGAATCTTGTATCTCTCTGCATAGTCTTCACAGATTTTCTGATCACGTGCTGCGCTGGCTCGCTGGTGGTAATTCACATGGACCACCACTAACCTCTTTTTTTGAAGCCGTAACATGTCTAGTAGTGCCATGGAATCGGGCCCAGCCGAAACGCCCACAATCCAAATTGGATTCATTAAATCACCATGGCTATTGTATCATAGTTAGTCGAAAAGACTGGTCATGACTGCCTTAATATCTACGAACATGTTAGAGGCCGTATCCATATGGGCCTTCACGGAAATGATACGCGAAGTATTAATGAACTTGCCATCATTAAGAAACAACACCGAGTGCTTATTCAGACCCTCTAGCTTGCCAATATAATAGAGGTGTTCACGGACATCACGTGCCCCCGGATAGTTCTTGGCCTGCCTAATCTGTGTCTGATTCGAACTCATAGGAATGACAAAGGCTTTATAATTGAACATCGCCACGACCAGCCCAAAATGCTGGAAGCCTGCCTCATTGATATAGGCCTGACCAAAATCAATGTAACAGATGTCACCAACCTCGATGTTGAGCTCATGGTGAGAAATCATACGCTTCCTTTCTAGCCGATTAAGCCCCGAGATAACTTCCCGTTTGGCCTCCATCGGTCTCATTTTTACTAACTCTTCCTTGACCTCACTGACATAGTTGTCAATGAGCTGTCTGATTTCATAATCAGACACCATTACTATATTTTCTGCTTTCATGAACATCACCTACTATTAGATATCCATAGTCTGTCGATTGTCCTAAAAGAAAACCAAGTGAATTCACTTGGTTTAGTTATTGCTTAAATTTTCTAGCATTATGCCCGTACCCTCAGCAACGCAAGTCAATGCGTTAGAAGCCACAAACACTGGAATAGACAACTCATTCATGAGCAATTGATCCAGTCCATGAATCAGTGCTCCACCACCCGTCAACACAATGCCACGTGTGACAATATCAGCCGATAGTTCAGGAGGCGTTTGTTCCAAGACAGTACGGCAAGCACGCACGATATCAGACATTGATTCACGCATCGCTTCCTCGGTTTCACTGGAACTAATCGAGATAGTATGAGGTAGCCCGGTGACTAAGTCACGACCAGAGATGTCATAAGTCTCATCTCTACCCTCACGCCACACAGTACCAACTTCCATCTTCACAGCCTCTGCGGTACGATCACCAATCAGAAGCTTGTAGTTGTCTTTGACATATTTGATAATATCGTGATCCAAGGTATCACCAGCCACCTTCAAAGAAGTTGATGTGACAATTTCACCCAAGGATAGAACAGCGACATCCGTCGTTCCACCACCAATATCCAAAATCATGTTACCAGAAGGTTTCGAGATATCAAGACCCGCACCGATAGCAGCGACTTTTGGCTCTTCTTCAATATAAACCTTCTTTGCTCCTGCCCGATAAGCAGCGTCGCGGATGGCATTTCTTTCAACTGAAGTGATATTGGAAGGACAGCATATTAAAATAGTAGGACGTGAAAAGATTCCCTTAAGATTGAGCTTTCTGATAAAATAAGCCAGCATAATTTCTGTGACCTCAAAATCAGCAATAACCCCATCCTTCAAAGGACGAATAGCCAAAACGCGCCCAGGGGTACGACCCAGCATATCTTTAGCACTGTGACCTACAGCGAGAACTTTTTTGGTTTCAGCATCAAGAGCAACGACCGATGGCTCATCAATTACAATTCCCT
>JAAZEC010000141.1 GCA_012512495.1 Erysipelothrix sp. | reverse complement strand
CGATCCGAGACATATAGCCACTATCTTCCAGTAATGAAAGGAAGAAGAACAGAATCATAAGCTGTGGAACGAACACGAAGATCGAACCAATACTACCGATGATGCCATCGATAATCAAACGAATGATAATCTCACTAGCACCTAGACCAACTAAGAGAGTCTCCCCTTGAACCTGTATCCAGGAGATGAGTCCCTCAACCCAGCCGATGGTTAAATCACCAACCGAGGTAATAGAGATATAGTAAATCAGGGCCATTATGATAAAGAAGATAGGTAGGGCGAAAAAGCGGTGCATCACGATGCGGTCGATACGATCGGTCACAGTGATTTTCTCATCCGCTTTCACCATGATATTCTTCACGATTTTATCAACTTGTTGATAGCGTTGATTGACTACTATACTCTTTGACTCATCCTGATAGAAGCTTTCAATCTCTTCAATGATTCGCTCCGCATTCTCTAGCTGTTCTGTTGAGAGTTTACTCGTAAATTGAGGGTCTCTTTCGAGCACTTTAATTGCGTCGTACTCACCACAATGGGCGATTGACTGAAGATTATGGATCGCACCCATGACCACTTTATCAAACCAGACCATCGTGCTAGGGCTTCTTTTACTAGCCTGTTTCAATAGGGGTACAATCTTTTCGATACCCTTATGTTTGGTAGCCACCATCTCAATGATAGGATGTCCTAATTGGAGTTCCAGTTTTGAAATATCGATTTTATCTCCCCGCTTAGTGACCACATCCATCATGTTTAAGACAATGATCATTGGGATCTTGAGGTCCATCAACTGAGACGTCAGATATAGATTTCGTTCAATATTAGAAGCATCAACAATGTTGATGATACAATCCACGGACTCAGAAAGTAGAACATTGCGCGCAATATCCTCCTCGAGTGTATAGGGTGTCAGTGAGTAAATACCAGGTAGGTCAGTCAACATTAAGTCATGATTACCAAGAATTAAACCTTCTTTTTTCTCGATAGTGACTCCTGGCCAGTTACCAACCTTGGCCGTGGAACCGGTCAATGAGTTGAAGAGAGTAGTTTTACCACTATTAGGATTTCCCGCTAAAACGATTCTCATTCGCTAATTCGCTCCACTTCTATAAATTTTGCTTCAGCTAATCTTATTGATAGTTCATATCCCCTCACATGAATATCAATTGGATCGCCAAATGGTGCGATATTCTTTATATAAATGACTTGACCCTTAGTCAATCCCATATCTAATAGACGGTGATGGAATGAGCCATCACCACCAACCTTAGTGATGATGACTTTCTCCTCAAGTCGTGCTTCACTTAACTTCATATTTGCCCCTTTAAGTTACAATTGTCTAACTTTTAACAAACAAATTCTAAAGCTTTTCATACCCTGTGTCAACGAAAGCGTTCACCACAAAAAAGCCCATTTCAGTGAAATGGACTCAACCTAGAAATTTAACGAAAACAGGGTCACCATTCTTAGCACTCATACTTCCATCGATGATGAAGCCATGTTTGAGATAGAAATGCTCCGCGGTGTCTGAGGTCAGAATTATTTTAGTAAGCTTTTGTTCCTTGGCATACTGCTCACATCTTTCTAGTAACTGAGAACCAAGCTGTTTATTCCGTAGATTTTCTTTGACCCAGAACTCTCGAATGAATAAAAACTTCTCACTAAAGAACCAGTGATTCAACTGATCCACTCTAAATTGTATGAAGGCGACCATATCCGCATCGATGGTTAGTGTAAAGGCGTAGTTGCCACCATCGTCTGTCATGGACTTAAACATCTTATGGTCGTGATCAATTTCGATGCCTAGTTCCTTGAAATACTGCTTGAATGCTCGTCGGAAGTTGGGGAGTGTAAAATCCTCTATCAGTTCAAATTCCATTAATGACCACCTTTCAGCTGTGTTTAGGTCAATCCTAGAATAAGTTTAACTGATTGTCAAACTGTATTAGAAAAGAGCGTTTATTGTTGTT
>JAAZEC010000020.1 GCA_012512495.1 Erysipelothrix sp. | reverse complement strand
AGTCTTTTATCTACCTTGGCGGCCTTGGAGACTTGATTGAAGGCTTGCTTGACGATGCGGTCTTCCAGTGAATGGAAGGTAATCACGACACAGTAGCCACCCTCTTTCAGCAAGGCGATGCTTTGAACAAGTGCCTGTTCCAGTGATTCCAGCTCCTTGTTGACTTCAATTCGGATGGCCTGGAACACCTTCTTTGCCGGATGCCCTTTCGCGTTGAGAATGCGTTGTGGCAAGGCACTTTTGATGACATCGACCAACTCCAAGGTGGTGGTGATGGGTCGATTACTGATTACTTTCTGCGCTATCTTATAGGCGAACTTTTCTTCGCCATAGTCTCGTAGTATTCGGGTTAGGTCTTGGAGTTCATATTGATTCACCACTTCATAGGCGCTCAACTCTTGTGTTTGGTTCATGCGCATATCAAGTCGTGCATCATAGCGATAACTGAAGCCTCTTTCTGGATCGTCGAACTGAGGGCTCGAGACGCCTAGATCGAAGAGGATACCATCGACTTCATGGATGCCTGCTTCATTGAGTGTTGCTTGCAGGTTGGCATAATTGTGATGATGAAAGGTTATCTTGTCCAAATAGTCTTTTAGGGTAATCTGTGAATCGTTGATGGCTTGTTTGTCCAAATCAAAACAGTGCAAGTGTCCTGTTGTTAGTTGCTTCGCTATTTCATAGCTATGGCCGCCCCTTCCCAAAGTGGCATCGACATAAATGCCTTCGGGCTTTAGATGTAGGGCGTCAATAGCTTCTTTTTTAAAGACTGAAATATGTTGGTTCACTGAATAAACTCACTTAGTTTTTCAGCGATTTCTTCAAATGATTCACTCGAGGCATCATAGTATTGATCCCATCGTTGTTGGTCCCACAGTTCCACGTGATCGCTCACACCGACAAACACACAGTTCTTTGTTAGGCTAGCTTCACTGGCCAGCGAGGTAGGAATCAAAATACGTCCCTGTTTATCCATCACTGCTTCAGTGGCTTTGGCCGTTAACAAACGGATATATTGGCGTGAAACTTGTTTGGTTGTAGGCAAAGCAGCCAGTTCTTTAACAATGGTGTCCCACGATGCAAGTGTATAGATAGCGAGACAGCCATCGAGTCCACGGGTCACAATCATGCTGGAGCCGAGTCCATCACGTAACTTAGTAGGCACGACAATGCGTCCCTTATCGTCTAAATTGTGCTGATACTCACCCATAAACATGTTGTTCACCCACTTCCTACCACTGTTAACCACTTTGTACCACCATTATAGCAAAATAAAAGAAAAAAGTGTATAGTCATACACACTTTTCTATAATACTTATTTTGATATGTTTAGAAACTATTTACATTCGTAACCAAAGGCTTCCAGATTCTCAATGGTCGCCTCCAGACTCGCAAACGCATCCGGATGATCATTCTCTTCCAAGAGCCCCACTCCTGCCAACTGTTCATAGGTTGCTTTCGTGTAGTCGATATAATAAGTCTCAAGTACTTCTTCTTCATTGAGATCATAGGTGTAGGTTAGTCCATCAATCCCTGAATAGAGTTCAGACAGAGTCACTAGCTCTTCGTTGATTTCTTCTTCCGTCATATAGCCAACCCACTGATAAGTTTGATTGGTGTCTTCAATCAGAAGCACATCGTCTTTGGATGTAAAGGTTTGTTCAATATTCCAAGGTCCCTCTTTGTAACTACAGAGTGTCGTTACTTTCTGACTGCTCGTCTGGCAGCCTGCCAGGATCAATAAAAGCACCAATGAGCCGATTATTTTCTTCATATGCATCTTCTCCTCTCGCTTAAGAATACCATATTATTTCCTACCCTTGGTCATAGAAGCAATGAACAAATCCACTGATTCAATCCTCGAGAAAAAGATGACAGGCAAGTAGACCACAATGGACAGAACCAGTGCCAGCAGTGTGGCCATCGTGTTGCCAGCCATAGCACTAATGACATCGTAGCTGAAGTAGGTCACTAGACCCATCACAGCTGTCGCCAACATGATTTTCAAGAGATCGCTGATGACCAGCTTGAAGCCAAAGCCACCATACTGCTTGATGAAGATGATAATCATCAACAACATCTTCAGACTCAAGGAAATGACCTGAGCAATTATCAGCCCCACAATGCCGTACAACTGTGACAGCACCAACATGAGAATGACCGAGATAACAAGGTTGATTCCCTCAATGCGCATGGGCAGCTTCGTGTTTTTCAATGAATAGAACACCTGTAACATGAGATCGACAATACACAAAGGGAAAAATGACAAACAGGAGATGAAGAAGATCTGTGCGGTATTAGTAACATCGACCATGGTGAAGGCACCCCGATGATACAACAGTGTCATCAACGGGGTGGATAGAATCATGCCACCTACAGTGATAGGTATCACGAAGACGCCCATGACCACAATCAAATCGCGAATGGTCTTCTTGACACCCGCGATATTGTTACGGGCGGCCTGGCGGGATAGCGTTGGATACATGACGTTCAGAATTGACGTAGCGAAGATCCCTTGGACGGAGGTGCTGATGATGACGGCCGAATTGAAATAGACCGGCGCACTAGTTCCTAGCCCCGTTCCTAGATACCTTCTGACGGCGATTCCTAGTTGTGAGATCCAGGTGTTGATCATGATCGGGAAGGACATCCTGAAGGTATGTTTTACTGAGGGTATATTGAATCGTAAACTGTTTCGTAAGCGAAAACCCTTCTTGGTGGCGAAGTAAAAGGCAACCAGGGCCTCAATGAGGAACCCGGCCATCACCGCATAGGGTAGTAGAATGATATCGCTAATACTGGCGAAATAGACACCACTGATGACGATGACATTCAAGACCACTGATAACGAGGCTGGGATGATGAATGAATCCTTGAGGTTCAAGTAGCCATTCATCATGTTGCTGATGGAGAGACAGAGCGATCCAAAGGCCACCACCCGCATGAACAGTGTGGCGAGTTCAATCTCGTAAGCAGTCTGGTAGTCGTAGAATAGATTAACGGTCACGCCAGGGAAGAGGAAGACCAACAGTGATACGATGGCGGAGATAAACACCACGATGTTGAAGAGGTTGGAGATATAGAGTTCGGCTCGCTTCTCGCTGTTCTTTTCAATACTCGAATAAGTGGGAATCATGGATAGAATAATGCTGATGGCGACTAGCGCCATCATGGTGGTGGGGAAATCAAAGATGGTGATAAAGACATTGGAAACCGGTCCTGAACCAAAGAGCGAGTTCACGACACTTATTCTAAGAAAGCCAAATATTTTTGATATAACCGTCAATAACATGACGAGAATGGTGACTTTTGACATGACTTACCCGTTTCTTTATTCGGAGGTGTGACCTGGTGATGATATAGCACGGATATCATATCATAAGTCACTTTATTTAGAAAGTTGCGACGGTGTGCTAAAATAAGCCCATTGGAGGGATCTGTTTTATGGGATTTATTGATATTCATACACACATACTTTACGGCGTTGACGATGGCTCTCAGAGCCTTAAAATGTCGCTACAAATGCTGGAGTTGGCAATAGAAAGAGGTACCACAGATATCTTTTTGACGCCCCATTTCAACCTGTTTGTACGCCAGAACACGCCCGTGCTCACGAGACCTATCTTTAAAGAGATTTCCGAAGCAGCCGCCTCTTTGCCTATCAATCTCTATCTTGGCAATGAGATGCGAGTCGACAGTAAATCCATGAAGGCCATCAAGAATAATGATTTCAATACCCTTAATAACACAGAGTACCTATTGATCGATTTCCCTTTTTCTTTGTTTGTAGGCGATCCCCTCACCAAGCTCTTAAAGATTAAAGAGCTTCATGACAAGATTATTCTGGCCCATCCAGAGCGGCATAGCTACACCCGCTCGCTCTCGCTCATGAAACAGTTCAAAGAAGCGGGTATCCTGCTTCAGGTGAACGCCACCTCATTGAGTGGTGAACATGGCACTGAGAGCGAAGACTTTGCCCATGAAATCATCAGGGAGCGTCTCGTTGATTTTGTGGCTAGTGATGCCCATAATCTCACTAATCGCCCCCCTTCCTTGCAGGGTGCTTATCAAATTGTTAAGAACCAACATGGTGAAGAGATGGCTGATAACCTTTTCAAAAAAAATGCTAGCCAATTAATCGGCTAGCTCAAATGCATAAGGTTTACTGAAGACATAGCCTTGGATGTAACGATAGCCAAGGTTTTTTAATATTTCTACTTGCTCCTTGGTCTCAACCCCTTCGACAATGATCTTACGATCCAGATCCTTGCCAAGTTGAACCAACATCTTCATGATGGTATTGGTTTGATTCAGGTGCAACGTATCAACGAAGACCTTGTCGACCTTAATCACATCAAAGTTAATGGAGCCTAGAATGCCCAGGGATGAATACTTGCGTCCAAAGTCATCGATAGCGATGATGATATTCTGAGAATTCAAGTAGTTCACGCGATCGAGGTATTCATTATCGTCTTTAATGAAGGAGTTCTCGCTCACTTCGATACAGACGTCGGCAGCGTCAACCTTGTTCTTCCTGAGTATTTCCAATAGGCGTTCCCCGAATAAATCATACATAAATGATTTAGGGGTCACGTTGATGGTGAGAGTCGTATCCTGGTACTCTGGTAGCTTCTTCATTTCCACGAAGTTCTGAGTACTTTTATCTATAATTGAGAAGTCCAAATCAATGGCTAAGTAAGACTGATTGGCTAATTGAAAGAACTTGGATGGTGAGATTGGCCCCTTCACAGGATGATTCCAGCGTGCCAGCGTTTCCACGTAGGCAATCTTACCGGTCCGAATATCGATAATATTCTGGTAGACCAGTTTAATGTCGTCATTATCGATCGCCTGACGAAGATCGTTCATCAAGGTCGTTTCCTCAAAGGTTTCCTTGTAGAAAGATTTCCTGAAACGAAGGATGCGAGTATTTCTAAGAGTTCGTATCTTGTTTAAAGTCAGATTGCCATAGGATAACAGTGAACCGACGTCGCTAGTATCTTCTGGATAGGCCACCATACTGATATCGGCGGTCACATACAGGACGAAATTCTTAAGCCTGATGGAACGATTCAAGAAGTCGAAAATCCTGCCTTCGAATCGCTTACGGTTAGTCTGTAGGCGATCATTAACCAGTACGTACACACTGTCCGAGAGCTTGCCAATCCGGATACCGTTGGCCTCTACTTCCCGCAGCAACATGGTGATTTCTTCTACTAGCTCATGACTAGCCTCGTACCCATAGATATCGTAGACACTATTGAGCGATGATATCGAGAGATAGTTCATGTCAAAAGCGGTCTCTTTCAATTCATTGAAGAGCCTGTTTAAGCCTCGGCGATTGTAGAAACCGGTCTCTTCATCGTGATAGAGTTCGAACTCCAGTCTCTCTTTCGATCGTTGCATATCACTGATATCAACACCGAGAGAAATAACTGATTGAACTTCCCCGTCAACCACGATGGAACGGTTGAACCATTGGATGTATACGTGTTGCTCATCA
Source organism: Erysipelothrix sp. (assembly GCA_012512495.1). Taxonomy (GTDB): domain Bacteria; phylum Bacillota_I; class Bacilli_A; order Erysipelotrichales; family Erysipelotrichaceae; genus JAAZEC01. The sequence continues at coordinate 508 of JAAZEC010000020.1, read as the reverse complement.
TAAAGACTTTCATAATAAGCGACTGATTCCGAATGGTATGGCGGAATCAAGCAATCGTTAAACCATTTTTCACCAGTACTATCGGTACTGATTGTATATTTATCGACCGAGTCCGGAAAGAACTGTTTCCGAAAGGATGGATTGTAATAAATCAGGTTACCATTTATATCGTATTGTGCCACAAACTCCCTGATGTTATCTAGAATGAACAAATTCTGTTCATCCTGGTGTTTGATCTTGACGTCACTTTCCAACCGGGTGTTCACATTCTGAACCATCCCATAGAAATTGCCGTTTTCATTCTTTACAAAAATAATCTTAAACCACTGATAGGAATCTTTTTCCTTTAGCTTCAGTTCGTGTGTATATCGTTCTCCTGATTTCAAGGATCTTAACTTAGTAAACACCTTTGTTGCTTCGGATGTTTTATATTCATAGAGATATTCCTTGAAGATTTTAATGGGAAACTTTTCGCCATTTGGAATCTTGGTAATGTCATACGTGGCTT
>JAAZEC010000140.1 GCA_012512495.1 Erysipelothrix sp. | reverse complement strand
TATCTTTTCTTTCAATGCCTGCCCCTAGTGAATACATGATCTTTTTTAGTACTAATCAGATATCTCTTATTGAAGGTGATTACCCAGAAGAAGGAAGTAATGAAATCCTGATTCCATCCTACGTGACGGAGAAGTTTTTCAATAAAGGTGTCGATTCTTCTCTTATTAACCGAAAACTTAAGTTGAGTGTGCATTTGAATGGTGAGGTGTCTACAAAAACTTATAGGGTTTCGGGTATTTATGAACCTAATGAGTCCATGATAGTGAATGGTACGCTTGATTTTTATGTACCTTATCAGGAAGATGGTTTATTGGATACTTGGCTTACGGAGGAAACATACCAATATTTGTCTGAATCAATGCCCTATGAAAGCAGCACTGAATATACTTATGTCAATCCTCTCTTTGATAACTATGATCGGTATGTTGAAGCGATTGGAACTGGGTTGGGAAATATGGTGGTGGTTGCGGATTCCGTTGAAGATGTCGACGCACTGAGCACTCAGTTGGAAGAGCTTTTCCCAAATCTCTCGCAACGTTCTCGCTTCTCTATGGTAAATGTTGATTATACGGAAACATACGATTATATTTTCCGTCTCAATGTAATATCGGCAGCTGTGGGTATTGTGTTGGTCAGTTTAGTCTGCCTATCAATAAATCGATATGTTCTTAAAAAACGACAAGATGAGATGTCAGTTCTTTACAGTCAGGGTTATAGTACGAAGTCACTGAAGTTTATCTTCCTGAGTGAGTACTTGATCACATCCTTACTCAATATTGTTGTTACCTTTATTGTTCTCTTTATTTCTTATCAACTCTATTTCAAGCACACGGATCTTAACGCAGCTTTGATACGTGCCTTTGAACCTCAACAGATTTTACTTGTTGCCCTTTTATTGTTGTTAACAACATTCACTACCGTGTTGTTAATACTCAGAGAAATCAACCCCAAGAATCTGCTTAAACAGCTAAAGAAATGAACCCTATCACAGGATAGGGTTCATGAATAATTCTTTCTTTATACGACGATATTCACGAGTTTCCCCGGAACCGCAATGACCTTTCGTAATTCTTTACCTTCAATATGGGAGAGCACCACTTGTTTGGCACGCTCTTCCATTTCTTGTTTTGAAATGTCCTTGGAGGCGGTGAACTTACCACGAAGCTTTCCGTTAACTTGAACAATGATTTCAATCTCATCCAAGACGAGCTTACTGGTATCGACCTGAGGCCATGGGACAAAGGTAATGGACTCCTCGTGTCCTAAGGACTCCCAGAGTTCTTCCCCTAAATGAGGTGCGAAACAAGCGAACATCTGAATGAAGCCCTCCATATAGGGACGATAGATGGTATCAAACTTGATGGCTTCGTTGACGAAGATCATCATCTGGCTGATGGCCGTATTCAAGTTAAGGGTATCGATGTCGTGGGATACCTTTTCTAGTGTGCTATGGAAGACATAGTCAAGGCTGCCATCGTTCTCTGTGACTAATTGTTTTGAACGGACAAATCGATCGACTCGATCGAGCCATTTCTTGGTGCCGTCCAATCCTTGAGTATTCCATTGCAAGGAAGACTCTAAAGGTCCCATGAACATTTCGTAGACTCGAAGCGCGTCAGCACCATGACTTTGGACGATATCATCGGGATTAACAACGTTGCCACGTGATTTTGACATCTTCTCGTTGTTTTCACCCAGTATCATCCCTTGGTGGAAGAGCCTTTGGAAAGGTTCTGGGGTACTGACGACGTCCATATCATAGAGGAACTTATGCCAGAAGCGTGCATACAATAGATGTAGTACTGCGTGTTCGGCACCACCGACGTATAGATCGACGGGTAACCAGTGGTTTAAGAGTTCCTTGTCGGCAATTTCATTGTTGTTGTGCGGGTCAATATAGCGCATATAGTACCAGCAGGAACCTGCCCATTGAGGCATCGTGTTGGTTTCTCTGGTTGCTTTTTGACCGTTGATCTCAAAGTTGAGCCACTCTTTATTGTTGGAGAGTGGTGAGGTTCCTCGGGCTCCTGGTTTGTAGTTATCGACTGCTGGTAGTTCAAGTGGTAAATCCTTGAGTTCTACACTGCGCATCGTGCCATCTTCTAAGTGAATGATAGGAATGGGTTCTCCCCAGTAGCGCTGCCTCGAGAAGAGCCAGTCTCTGAGCTTATAGGTGATCCTGTACTCGCCTACTTGATGGTCTTGTAGCCACTGGTTCATGGTCTTGATGGCTTCTTCTTTGCCGAGGCCATCGAGGAAACCGGAGTTGATATGGAGTCCATCACCTTCGAAGGCTTCCTGGCTGATGTCGCCACCTTCGAGTACGGGAATAATGTCCAGATCATACTTCTTGGCGAAGTCGTAGTCTCTTTGATCGTGAGCGGGAACGGCCATGATAGCTCCTGTACCATAGGTACTGAGGACGTAGTCCGCGATATAGATTGGTACCACCTTGTTGTTGACGGGGTTAATGGCATAGGCTCCGGTGAAGACACCTGTTTTGTCCTTATTGAGTTCGGTTCTTTCGAGGTCGGACTTGTGGCTTGCTAGTTCGAGGTAGGCTTCGACTTCACCCATTTGTTCCTTGGTAGTGATGTCCTTAACGAAAGGATGTTCTGGGGCTAGGACACAGTATGTGGATCCATAGAGGGTATCACTGCGAGTGGTGAAGACTGTGAACTCTTTATCGTGATCTTTGATTTTGAAGATAACGTTAGCTCCGATGGATTTACCAATCCAGTTGATTTGCATCTCCTTGGTTGAGTTTGGCCATTGGACATTGTCTAGATCTTGGAGGAGCTTCTCGGCGTATTCCGTGATTCTTAGAACCCATTGACGCATGGGGACACGGACGACAGGATAGCCGCCTCTCTCACTTTTGCCGTCGATGACTTCTTCGTTGGCGAGTACTGTTCCGAGTTCTTCACACCAGTTGACGGGTATTTCATCGACGTAGGCTAAACCGGCGTCGAAGAGCTTGGTAAAAATCCATTGAGTCCATTTGTAGTAACTGGGATCAGAGGTGGCGATTTCCCTTTCCCAATCGTAGGATAGGCCTAACATGCTCATTTGCCTGCGGTAGTTATCGATGTTCTTTTGGGTAAAGACGGCTGGATGGTTGCCTGTTTTAAGAGCATACTGCTCTGCTGGTAGTCCGAAGGAATCCCATCCCATTGGGTGGAGAACATTAAAACCTTCCATTCGTTTTTTACGGCTGACAATATCGGTTGCGGTATAGCCACGTGGGTGGCCGACATGGAGCCCTTCTCCGCTTGGATAGGGGAACATGTCTAGGATGTAATACTTAGGTTTGGAGAAGTCTCGGGTGTCTGTTTTGAAGAGTTGTTTCTCTTCCCATATTTTTTGCCATTTCTTTTCGATGACTTTATGATTGACCATTGTGTCCTCTTATTACCTGGTGTTACCCTTTGGTAATATTCTTTCTAAGCCTGTTTTCTTACTTGTCATGCCTCTTGGCTAAGGGTCATGATAAAATAAAAAGTGCTACCAAAGGACGCAAATCGCGTGGTACCACCTTAATTTATAACTTGAATCGTTAACGCCGATGTTACGAGACTGACTTTTCATCAATCTTGCTCATAGCTGAGTTCACTGTCTTTCACCATCGCTTTTCACCAACCAGCGACTCTCTAAAGGTTTATTAACAGCTACTACTTCTAATCCCTGCAGATGAGTCTATTGTATGTGAAATGACACCCATTTGCAAGTGCCAGACTATTGAAGAATGACGCTATCTTGACCATCAATCTCTGTTAGTAGAACCTGTACTCGCTCGCTAGATGATGTTGGGATATTCTTGCCGATGACGTTGGCTCGGATTGGAAATTCACGGTGTCCCCGATCGATGAGGACGGCTAACTGAATGGAGGTTGGCCTTCCATGATCAATGATGGCGTCCATCGCTGCCCGGATGGTCCTGCCTTTGTGGAGCACATCGTCGATGATGATGACCTTCTTGCCTGTAAAATCCATGTCGAGTGAATGTTTTTCTACCTCTTCGACTAAGTCGTCTCGCCAACCTTTAATGTCCAGTTCCACAACGGGTACACTTATTCCTTCAAATTCTTCTAGTAACTTGGCGATGCGGTGTGCGAGAGGAACCCCTCTTGTGACGATACCGATTAAAATAAGGTCTTCGACCCCTTTGTTCTTTTCTATAATTTCATGTGTCATGCGGGTAATGGATCGCATCATTGCTTGACTGTCCATAATCTGTTTCATACTTCCACCTCATGTCTTAAGTTTACTAAAAATCGTGAATTATTGCTACTAAAGCGAGTAAAATAGCTGAAAATGATAAGTATTTAGTCCTTTACCTGTATTCTATCTAGTACTCTTTTGTAATCTATTGAATTTACTGCTTTTCTGATTAAAATCGTGTTGTTTCACCTAATCTTTTATGGTATCATTAGTGGGCAATTACCTATGGCCCGTTGGAGAAACGGTTAACTCACATGCCTTTCACGCATGCATTCACGGGTTCGAATCCCGTACGGGTCACCATAGGGGTATAGTTAAATCGTTAGAGCAACGGTCTCCAAAACCGTCAATCCGGGTTCGAGTCCTGGT
>JAAZEC010000139.1 GCA_012512495.1 Erysipelothrix sp. | reverse complement strand
TGAAAACCCCATAAGCATTATGAGTCCCCTCATTATCTAGTAATGTGAACCCAATCCCAAAGGGAGTATCATAATTGGTAGCGAGCATTCTTAACTGGAAGAACCCTGTTGAATTTTCACTTAACTCAATCTCACCCAGGAACTTTTCCCCAAATAGGACCAGATCAACTCGTTGTTCCTGCGCCTTCATGAGTGCTTTTTCTAAGGCAACCAAGTTCTTATCAAACTCATTGCCATAGGACTCTATTAAACCTAAAGCGTACTTCATTATGTTTTCTCATCAAAGACAGTATGACACTTAGGACACGTCACGCTGACCTTGCCTCTGCCCCTTGGCACTCGTAATTCTTGATGGCAATGTGGGCACTTGAAATATTTATAAGTAGAGCGGTTTCTTGCTTTTTTGGTAAAGCGACGGAAAAAGCCCTTAATATTGTATTTGATATTCAGATAATGATGGTTCTCTTTCGATCTCTGAATCTTCTTCTTCGAAAAGAATCGATAAATGACCACAAATCCCACCATGACCATTAGCGTGTAGGAGACTATTATGACAATCTCAATCTTGGTTATCCATTGAATCATCAACAGTATCAGGTAGATGAACATGAGGAAGTTGTTCAACTGATCATTACCATAACGATACCTCATGAATCTCTCAAATTTCCTCGATATATCTATTAACCAGCGCTTCATTTAACTACCACCTATCTACCCGATATTGTATCATTTATTGACTTAGAATAACCACCGAAAAACCGAGCCAGAAACGATCACAAAGCTCAGTTGCTTCAGACAGTAACCACCACTAATCAGTCAGGATTGTCCACTCTTTCATATTTTAATAGTTATACCAGTGTAATTAAGACGATTTTTTGGTATAATTAGACAGCTGAGGAGGTATTCATTCAAGTATGTTTAAACAAGACGATGTTATAATGCACTCAAAATCCGGCGTATGTAAAGTTCTCTCCATCAAAAAGAACGTAAACGAGAACGATCCAAGAGCTAAATACTATGAACTTGAACCTATTTATACCAAGGGCACTACTATCTTAACACCGGTCGACAATGATCGGATTTTCTTGAGATACCTTTATGCGAAAGAAGAGCTAGAGTCCATGATTTCCCAATTATCAGCCATTGAAGGTGGGGAATGGGAAGACGACCAGAAGCTTCGTAAGAACATCTCAGAGAAAGCTATCAACTCCGGTGACTTAGAACAGTTGCTCGAACTAGTAGCCACCCTGTACATCAAGCATAAAGAACGCAAGGAAGCGGGTAAGCAGTTGAACATTGCTGACCAGCAGAACCTGAAATACGCGACCAACTTGATTCATGAGGAATTCGCATATGTTTTCGATATCAAGATTGAAGAAGTCGAAGTATTCATTGATCACTTACTTAATCCCGAAAAGGATACTGACGTGGTAGAAGAAGAAGCACCTAAAAAACCCGTCAAGAAGAAACCCGCCGCAAAAAAAGCTAAGGAAGCTTAGCTCTAACTGCGCCCGTGGCGCAATGGATAGCGTATTTGATTCCGATTCAAAGGGTTGTAGGTTCAATTCCTACCGGGCGCGCCAATACTACTTAACTAAAAGCTCTCCATTGTTGGAGAGCTTTTTACATGAACATAATACGAAACAGATTTGGATACTGCCGTTTCTTTTTCGCATAGTAAGCCGCCGCTTTCATGCGACGTTTCTCTTCATTACTAAGAGACATGCTTAATATCTTAATCAATCGGTAATGATTCCTAATCGCAAGCACCACTTCATGACTCAAATCAAAATCATACTCGCAACAGAACCTCAGAGCCCTAAACATCCGTAGTGGATCTTCTTCAAAGCTCATATTCGCATCCTTAACCGTCCTAAGCAGATAGCAATCCAAATCCCTTAAGCCATCCAATAAATCAACAATACCCCGATTAATATGGTAACAAATCGTGTTCACCACAAAGTCTCGGCGTAACAAGTCCTCTGCCAAAGTATCAACAAACTCAACCTTCACTGGATAGCGGTTATTCTCCTTATAACTATCTCTACGGAAAGTAGTCAAAGAAATCCACTGGTCATTGTATTGAACCTTCACATTACCAAAGGGTAATCCCTTGATATCCATGGGCTGATCCTTAAACGCCTCGACTATCCTGTCCGGCTTCATTTTGGTCACTATATCAATATCCGAGTACTCTAAACCTAGTAAGTGGTTCCTAACTGCTCCGCCTACAATATATGTCTCATCTTCAATGGACGTTAAATATGATAATAACAACGCCAAATCTGGCTTCTCCTGTAACATCTAACTACCTTCTATCTTATAGACTCATTATCAAGAAATAACTAGCAAAAGTCAATGGAAAACTCGAGGCAAAAGAAAAACTCGCAATTAAGCGAGTGTTGTTTGTTACCTGGTGGAGCTTATCGGATTCGAACCGATGACCCCTTCACTGCCAGCGAAGTGCTCTACCAACTGAGCTAAAACCCCAGGTGCTAACCAATTATGACACAAACAAATTAGTATTTCAATACTCACAATAAAAGGTCTATAATATTAGCAGGAGTGATAAGTATGAGAGTCCTCATTATAGAAGACGACGAAAGGCTAGCCCGCAGCATTCAACAACTACTCAATGAACAGGATATCCCCAGCGATATCTCTTTCGACGGCGAAGAGGGACTAGAATATGCCCGGGTAGGGGAATACGATGTGATCGTTCTCGATGTCATGTTACCAGGTATCAATGGCTTCGAAATCGTCAAACGACTCAGAAGTGAAAACATCAACACACCCACCCTTATCCTCAGTGCCAAAGATGCCATCGATGACAAGGTCTTTGGTCTCAATCAAGGCGCCGACGACTACATGAGCAAACCCTTCAATACCACGGAACTCATCGCCCGCATACGAGCCCTAACCCGTCGTAAAAACGAGATCTTACCCGAAGAGATACAAGTAGGAGACCTCACACTCAATCAGAACCCTCACTACCTTTTCTGTGGCAACAAGAGACTACAGCTTGGGGCCAAAGAATATCAAATCTGTGAAATCCTTATGATGAACCCTAAACAGCTCTTCTCCAAAGAAACTCTCATTAATAAAATATGGGGACTCGATAGTGATGCTGAGGAAAACAACGTCGAAGCCTATATCTCTTTTATCCGTAAGAAACTTAACTTTTTAAACACCAATGTCTCAATTAAAACCGTACGCAAGAGTGGCTACCACCTGGAGGTAAACAAAGATTAAAGAACTCCGCAAGAAGTTCCTCTTTATATTCATGTTCTTTGTCACGATATTGTTACTCATCATCCAGGTAACTTTCTTTTTCATAACCAGCAATCAGACCTATTATACAAACGACAAGATT
>JAAZEC010000138.1 GCA_012512495.1 Erysipelothrix sp. | reverse complement strand
TATTTGAATCAATCGCATCAATAATCTTCTGTACGTAGGCTTCTGATGTTGAGTCAAGTGCTGAGGTCACTTCATCATATAGGACAATCTCAGTATTACGAATTAGACTCTGTGCAATCGAGAGACGTTGCCTTTGACCTCCCGAAAGATTGGAGCCATTCTCACCAATCTTTAAGTGAATGCCATCCGGATTTTGTTGGATTAGACCATCCAAATAGACTCGAGACAATAATTTTTCAGATTCTTCTTCCGTGATACTCTGATCGATTAACTGCAGGTTCTCATAGATTGAACCGTTAAAAAGATAGGTATCCTGGGAGACGAATGAGACCACATTACGCAACGCCTCATTGTTCCAGTCCTGGCTGTCAATACCCATTATTTCTATCTTCCCAACTGTGGGTTCAATCAGTTTAGTTATCAGCCTTAACAGGGTTGATTTACCGGAACCACTCGTCCCAACAAACCCGACCTTCTCGCCCGCCTTAATATCAAACGAGAGATTCCTTAACACCTCCTGAGGTCCATAGGAGAATGAAACATTCTGAAAGGAGATAGCCACCTCAGAAGAATCATACGATTTAATAATCCCATCATTCTGTTTCTCACAGTCCCAGATTGGAAAGATCCTTTCAGAGGAAGCCAAGAGCTGTGGCACATTGTTCATGGCATTATTCAATTCACCCATGGCATCCACGGCTAGAGTGCTGATGAAGATGGCGCTAACCAGTGTCCCAAGACTTAAATCACCAGTAGAAATCAATTGAATACCAATGATAGCCATTAACAGCGAAGGCAAAACCATCAAAAGAATCAAACTCAAATTCAGAGCATACAGTTTACCAATGCCGATGGTCCCTTTGTTGGCAGACTTCTTGAGCTTTTCATCAAGCCAATCGTGAGCGATATTATTTAGTCTGAATACTTTGATGGTTGTCCTATTGTTTAATAAGTCCTGTATCAAACCGTTGGTTTTCCCCATCGCTTCTCTCCAGGGAACGATATTAGGGGTCGAGTATTTCGCAATCACCGCCTGTAAAGTGAAATAGAACGGAATAGTGACCAAGAACGCGAACATCAACTTGATGTCTAGCACCCAGAGCGCTAGTGTCAATAAGGCGAGCACGATGAGGTTACGGACGATGATCAGAAAGCGGGTCGCTGCCCCTACAATCGCCCCGATATCGCCATTGATCCGACCGATAATGTCGCCCTGTTCAAGTGATTGATAGAATTCAGTTTTTGAAGTCAATAAACTCTCTACTGTCTTTGATTTAAATTTTACACTCATGTCCTGACTGACTCTGGCACTGCGCAGGTTCGCCCAAAATAGTAGCACTACCGAAAGAAACGAGACCGCGACAAAGACCAACATACTGTTTTGAACACTAATCCAGCTGAGTGAAACAGCATTCTGGGTGATTTGACCAATCGCATAGCTTCCGAGAATACTTAATACGGCGATCACACTGTACAAGACTGCTAGTAGGACAAACTGTCTTTGGAGTCCCGCTTCGTACCAAAGCCTCTTTATCTTCTTTACCATGACTTTACCCTTCGTTAGACAATCATCTAATTACTTGTTAGACAAATATTACACCGTCTTTCGAAGGTTGTCAAATTATTACTAGTAACCCACTAAAATATGCTAATATGTACTTAGAACAAAGAGGTTAAAACAATGAAAAAACTTTCACTCCTAATCATGTGTTTATTCTTAGTCAGCTGTGCCAGTGGAAACACTAATAACAATCAGGACAATGAGGTCATCGACAACAACAATGACAACACGATCGTAGAACC
>JAAZEC010000137.1 GCA_012512495.1 Erysipelothrix sp. | reverse complement strand
TTGGGCTTGCGGAATGTCTAGTAGCCATGATTGGCGAACACCATGGTCAAAGCGACTTTGCTCAAAAGAAGGGACTAGAAATCGTCTCCTTCATCCGTAATATGACCGATGAGTATTCCAAGGAATACGGACTCAACTTCTCGTTAATTGCGACACCGGCCGAAGGTCTCTCTGGACGCTTCGTGGCGATTGACCAATCCATCTACGGCTCCATTGAGGGCATCACGGATCAAGAGTTTTATACTAACTCCTTCCATATCCCTGTCTATTTCCCTATCTCTATCGAAGATAAGCTCAAGAAAGAGGGACCGTATCACGCATTGACCAATGCTGGACACATCTCCTATGTTGAGCTCGATGGCGATACCACGGACAACCTCGAATCCTTCGTAGAAGTGGTACACATGATGCGGGAGGCGAACATTGGCTATGGCGCGATTAACCACCCGATCGATCGTGATCCGCTATGTGGCTATACGGGCATCATTAATGATGTCTGCCCACAATGTGGACGCACTGAACATCAAAATGAGTACAACTTTGAAAGAATCCGCCGTATTACCGGTTACCTAGTGGGTACGCTCGATCGCTTCAATGACGCGAAGAAAGCCGAAGAAAAGCATCGCGTAAAACACACCTTTAGCCATGAAGATTAGATATTCCGACTTAATATTTGACTCCATTGTCGATGGTCCCTCGCTAAGAACAGTGTTGTTTACCCAGGGATGTTCCCACCACTGCCCCGGTTGCCATAACATGAAGACCTGGAGCACAGAGGGTGGTGAGCTCGTCGAAGTGGATGAGTTGATTGAGAAAATCCTTGCTCAACGCAGTCGAGCACTGACCTTCTCCGGAGGTGAACCCTTCGAACAGCCGACCCAGTGCACACTCATCGCCAAGGAACTAAAAAAGCACCAGTTTAATCTCTGGGCTTATAGCGGGTATACCTATGAACAGATCTTAAGCGATCCCAGTAAGCTAGAGCTCCTCCAACATATCGATGTATTAGTGGATGGACGCTTCGAGCTCGCGAAAAAATCGCTCACCCTGCAGTTCAAGGGATCTTCCAACCAGCGCATTATCGATGTTCAGAAGTCCTTGAAGCATAATGAAATTGTTCTCTATAAACTTTTAGAGAAAACAGAGTTCAGACGCAAAAGAGAAGGAATCTATATTTAAAAAATGAAGTGGACTCACCACTTCATTTTTTTATTCAACCGACTTCAATGCCGATAACATATCAATATCATTGATCTTTTTACGCATGATGAGCTCATTGACATAGGAGAAGACCAGTGTCAGAGCACAGGAGATCAGTATCGAGGTCAGCTTAATCTCCCTGACAAAGCCAAAGTTATCAAGCTCTGCCGATGAGACCACGAACCCGTGGAGCCACAGACCAAACAGCACCCCAAACAGGATACCAATCAGGGTCATGATGATACTCTCACGGAAGATATAGGAGGCCGTTTCCTTGGGATAGAAGCCCAGGACCTTCAGGGTGGCTAACTCGCGTTCCCTCTCCGCAATATTCATGGATGACAAGTTGTACATGACGACCATCGCGAGGGCTGCCGCGGCCAAGACCACCACGACCACCACGATATAGAACGATTCCATCGACTCGTTGCTTAAGTCGAGAATCTCATATCGATTCACGACCGTATAGACACCTTCCGCTTCCAAGACCGATTCACTCAGGCTGTTTATGACATCCCGATCTGCATCCTCCACAATGACTACTGTACCATTCTGTTTCACATCAATGCCAACCTGCGAGGCATAGGCCTCACTGAGATACAGACCGTGTTCTACATAGTATTCGACGATATTGTCGACCTTAATTTGGACATTCAGGTTCATTTCCCGGTTAGTGAGGGTCACGGTATCCCCTTTCGAGACACCTAGCAACTGGGCCGCCTTCTTGCTGAGGATGGCTCCCTCATCACTGAGGTTCAACTGGCTACCATCGAGTGCTTCCAGACTTAACATGCTCTTGAAGGCCTCATCACTCTCGAAGACGTTGACCGCGACTTCCAGGTGTTCCAGACCGGCCGTGAAGATCATGACTTCTTCTTGTTCCAGGATATCGTGACCAGCCAGCTTATCATTCAACTGATTCATATCGATCACATCTTCATCGTAGGTTATGAGCGCATCGTAGTTCTGGAACTCGACAAATTGTCTCTGAGGAATCCCCATGATGGAGT
>JAAZEC010000136.1 GCA_012512495.1 Erysipelothrix sp. | reverse complement strand
GGGACGATAATCTCAACTCCAAGTGAGGTTGTGTCCGGGTATTTCAAGCCGCAATCGATAATTAGTATGTCTTCATCGATCTCGACTAATGTCATGTTCTTTCCATCTTCATCAAGACCCCCTAGGGCCATGATACGAATTTTATTCATTATTTTTTCCTCCATTACTCTCTCTGTTCATTATACACTAACTAAACCGCTTCACCTAGTAAGAAATAAGACTTAGGCTCCGTAATTCTCACGTCAATGATTTGACCTTCTTTGATATTGTGGCCAGTAAAGTTCACTAATTTTTGGGTGTCAGTATAGCCACTATAGACATCCTTATTCTTTTTGGACAAGCCATCGACTAACACTTTGACGACTTTATCCTTATAGGCTAGATTTTTTTGATAGGCGTGAAGAATCGTATGCTCATTCAGAATGCGTAAGCGTTCCTTCTTGGTTTCCATAGAAACATTGTCCTCCATTCGCGCGGCAGGAGTTCCTTCGCGTGAGGAGAAAATGAAGGTATAGACATTGTCAAATTGGAAATAGTCCACCATTCTTAGGGTATCTTCGAATTGCTCGTCTGTCTCATTAGGGAAGCCGACAATGATGTCGGTCGAGAAGGCACAATTGGGCATCAACTCTTTGAGCTTAAGGTAGATCTCCGTGTATTCTTCAACGGTATACCGTCTGCCCATCAGCTTCAGAATATCGTTATTTCCGCTTTGTAGGGGCAAATGAATGTAGGGCATAATATTGTCATACTGAGCAATGACTTCCAGCATCTTCTCCGTAAAATCCCAAGGATGGGACGTTGTGAAACGGATGCGAGGGATACCAGTCTTGGCCACTTCTTCTAAAAGCTTGCCGAAGCCATCATCAATGCCCAGATCCTTGCCATAGGCGTTGACATTTTGACCGAGTAGTGTGATTTCTTGATAGCCATCAGCTTTGACTTCTTCGATCTCTTTTAGAATATCTTCAGTGAGCCTGGAGCGTTCCTTGCCACGAGTGTAAGGGACGATACAATAGGTACAGAACTTGTCACAGCCGTACATGATATTGATCCAAGCCTTGTAGTTTCCGAAACGATGAGCGGGAAGATTTTCGATAATATCCCCTTCTTTGGAGAAGACCTCGACGGTTCTTTCCTTTGAGAACATTGTCTGATGAACCAGTTCGGGCAAGCGATGGATGTTGTGCGTACCGAAGATGAGGTCTACCTGGTGATAGGTCTCCAGAATCGTTTTGACGACCACTTCTTCTTGGGTCATACAGCCACAGATGCCGATGATGAGTTCAGGGTTGCGTTGTTTTAAGTGTTTCAGATTGCCAATTTGGCCATAGACTTTGTTGACAGCATTTTCACGAATCGTGCAGGTATTGAGGAGAATAATGTCGGCCTCTTCATCGCTCGTGCTGAGCTCAAAACCCATTGCCTCTAGAAGACCGGCAATGGTTTCCGAATCACGTTCGTTTGCTTGGCAGCCATAGGTATGAATAATATACCGTTTATGTTGGCCTAATGATTGATATTTTTCGTCCAATTCATATTCTTCGCGAGAAAACTGGACTTGTGTCCGATTTCTTTTTTTAGCTTCTTTCAATGAAGGAAGCGTCCAATGTTCACTCATGAAAAGATTCTCCTTTATGATTTAAAAAGACCAAGTAAAACTCGGTCCTTTAAGTTTAAATTTCGTCAATACACATCACAGGGCATGTGGGTATACAAGCATTGCAATCAATACAAGTGTCGGGATCACTTTCGGCTTTCCCTGAATCACTCATAAACATTGACCCTGTTGGACAGACTGCGACGCATGCTTCACATGAAATACATTCATCTTGATTCACTAAAACTGGCATACTAACCTCTCCTTCTGATGTCATTCATTATACCATAAAAGTTAGCTTGAAACAATCTTATTTCGATGTTTCTCTAATGTTTAGTCGCTCTACAGAGGTTGCTCTACCGTTTTCCACTTCAATAATCAACCCATTCAGCATTGCAGGACCATTCGCAATGGTATAATGCGTCTTAATTCCATGGATCGTTCGATCAATGACTTCATCAATGTCTCTTCCTAAGATACTTTCAATGACACCACACATCCCTACATCAGAAATGTAGGCACAGCCATCGAAAATAGATTCATCGGCTGTTTGGACATGGGTATGCGTCCCGATAATAGCGACGCAGTATTCCTTAAAGAGATGTACAAAGGTTTGTTTCTCGGCCGTTGCCTCCCCATGGAAATCAACGAGGTGACAATCCGCTTCGACAGTATCCAGAATGGTGTTCATGGCATCGTATGGACTCTCATAGACATTGTCCATGAAGACATCCCCCATGACTGAGGAAATGGCCAAAGTCATTCCTTTGACTTCGAGCACCTTGGTACTGATGCCGATATCGGTCGGTATTAAATTGATTGGTCTCACCAGATATTCAAGATCTGCAAGATCATCTAAAAGTTCCCTCTTAGAGAAAGCGTGGTTACCTAGGGTAATGACATCAGCGCCTGCCCTTCTGAGTTCGTCATAGAGCTTGCGGGTGATTCCCTTGCCATGGGCGGCATTTTCACCGTTGACAATGGTGACATCGATCTGATGTTCTTTAATAAGCTCAGGCAGGTATTTCTTGACGACACGCCTGCCCGGCTTTCCTACGACATCTCCAATAAAAAGTATTTTCATTACTTCGCGATTTCTGACTTTCTAACTTCGCGAATGACGGTGACCTTGATTTGACCTGGGTAGGTCATTTCATTTTCAATTCTATCACGGATTTCGCGAGCTAATTTCGTGCTTTGAGCATCATCAACCTTGTCTGGTACAACCATTACGCGGACTTCGCGGCCTGCTTGAATGGCAAAGGTTCTTTCTACTCCATCGAAGGAGTTAGCGATACCTTCCAATTGTTCAAGGCGTTGGATATAGTTTTCAAAGCTTTCGAAACGGGCACCAGGGCGGGCTGCACTCAAGGAGTCTGCTGCGGAGACAAGATAGGAAATAATTCCTGTCTTCTCTGAATCGCCGTGATGTGATTCAATGGCGTTAATTACGGTTGCGTTTTCACCATGTTTCTTAGCGAAACGAGCACCTAGTTCAACATGAGAGCCTTCGACTTCAAAGTCTAGTGACTTACCGATGTCATGTAACAGGCCTGCGCGCTTAGCAAGGTTTTGGTTTAAGCCTAATTCGGCGGCCATAATGCCTGCCAAATGACCTACTTCTACGCTGTGTTGTAATGCATTTTGACCATAGGAGTAGCGGTATTTAAGCGTACCGACTTGTTTCACTAGTTCTTTGTCCATGCGGTGAATGCCCAATTCAAACAGAGCGTTTTCACCAGCTTTTTTAATAGTAAGATCTAATTCGGCAGTTACTTTGGCTACCACATCCTCAATGCGTCCTGGTTGAATCCGGCCGTCTTTAATAAGGATTTCAATGGCTTGTCTTGCGATTTCACGGCGAATCGGATTGAAACACGAGATTGTAATAACTTCCGGTGTGTCGTCAATAATCAGATCGACTCCGGTCGCTGCTTCAATGGCACGGATGTTTCTTCCTTCACGGCCGATAATACGACCTTTCATTTCTTCGTTAGGTAAGTTGACCACTGATACTGTTCTTTCAGTGACTTCATCGTGTGAATAACGATCGATGGCTACCCCTATAATTTCTTTGGCTTTCAGCTCAGCCTCTTCGTGGGCTCTTTCTTCACGTTCACGGATATAGGCATAAATTTCGCCTTCCATTTGCGTTTCTACTTGTTCCATGACGCGGGCCTTGGCTTCGTCAATGGTTAGTGTGGAAATCTTTTCTAATTGAACGAGCTGCTCTTCAATTTTAGACTTCAGTTCCTGTTCCATCTTTTCTATTTGATTTGTTTTTGCATTCAGACGATTAGCTTTGTCTTCATTGCTTTTTTCACTGTTTAAAAGCTGTTTATCGCGCATGTTTAAATTATCTTCACGACGATCTAGGCGTGATTCATATGCACTTAACTCACTGCGGCGTTGTTTAACTTCTTTCTCTGCCGCTAATTTTAACTCATAAGCCTGAGTTTTTCCTTCAAGGATTGCTTCTCTTAGAGTGTTCTCAGATTCAGATTCAGCTGTTTGTATCATTAGTTGCGCTTTTTGCTTAGCGCGGGTGACACCGATTTTGTTAAGAATCATCACCAGAATGATACCAATTATTAAACCAAATAATAATGCAATTAAGATGGAACTATCAATGTTCTCAAACATTTTCATTCCTCCGTTTAAATTAGAATAAATAAATTGTTTATTCTTGTTATATTATAGAATAAAGTGACAGACTTAACAAGTTAGTACACTGAGATAGTCAAAGAAAAAGCAATAGCTTTAGTCGGCTATCGCTTCATCTGTACTAATTACTTGAAATAACTGTGCTTGAACTTGCTTGTAAATTTCCTCATAGACATCTTTGTTCTCAGTTAAGAAATTCTTGACGGTTTCCCTTCCTTGACCGATGCGCTCTTCCTTATAGGAATACCACGCGCCAGCTTTGTTAAGAATATCGTGTTCTACTGCTAGGTCAATGACTTCACCAATAGTGGATAAGCCTTCACCATAGACAATCTCAAGCTCAGCCACCTTGAATGGTGGTGCTACCTTGTTTTTAACAACTTTGACTTTGACTTTATTACCGACTAGGTTAACCCCTTGCTTGATGGATTCAGAGCGACGGACATCTAGACGAATGGAAGAATAGAATTTTAAAGCACGTCCACCGGGCGTTACTTCTGGGTTTCCAAACATGACGCCCACTTTTTCACGAAGCTGATTGATAAAAATAGTCGTACATTGGGATCGATTCATGACTCCGGATAACTTTCTCATGGCCTTGGACATCATACGAGCTTGAAGGCCAATGTGTTGATCACTCATTTCGCCATCCAGTTCCGCTTGAGGTACTAGTGCGGCTACCGAGTCCACCACAATCAGGTCAATCGCACCTGAACGGATGAGTACTTCCGCAATTTCAAGCCCTTGTTCGCCAGAATCTGGTTGGGAAAGGATTAAGTCTTCAATATTGACACCTAAGCGTTTTGCGTAGGCGGGGTCGATTGCGTTTTCAGCATCGATGAAAGCGGCCTTACCGCCTTGTTTTTGAACCTCCGCAATTGCGTGCAGGGCCAGGGTCGTTTTACCGCTGGATTCAGGTCCATAGATTTCAATAATACGTCCCTTAGGATAGCCCCCCACCCCTAGAGCATAATCTAGTGCCAGGGAACCGGAGGGAATGACATCGACGTCGACATCGACGCGATCCCCTAAACGCATGATGGAGCCTTTACCGTATTGCTTCTCTATCTGTTTGAGCGCATCCTCAAGAGCGCGATCTTTCACTTCGTTCATTTTGACCTCTTTCTTCTAATATAATATGGCATTACCCATAAAATTCCTTACTTAGACTCTAAGATAATATCCTTCGCATTGTAAACATAGGAGAGACCGGAGATAGCAGATAGAATAGTGGCTACCCAAACTAGGATCTGATCCATTGGGATTCCAACTAGCTCGAATGGTAAATTATTGAGCATAATAACAATGATTGCTATCATTTGAGCGACTGTTTTAAACTTGCCAATATTGGCTGCCGCAACGACAACGCCTTTTTGGCTGCTCAACATGCGAACACCATCAACAATGGTATCTCTCCATAACATGATAATGAAGGTGATAGCTGGTACCTGTCCATTAACCGCAAAGAGAAGAAACATGGTATTGACTAATAGCTTATCAGCGATTGGATCCATGAATTTGCCAAAAGTTGTTATCATGTTGTGCTTGCGTGCATAGTTACCATCCACAAAGTCTGTGATGGAGCCAGCGATAAAGAGCAATAAATTAATGATTTGAACAATTGAAAATTCCTGTGAGAGCCAAGTAAAAGTCAGCACTTCTATGCCAAATTGCTCATAAGGAAACAAAGCGAGTATGACAATAACTGGAATAATTAGCATTCTTACAATGGTCAGTTTGTTTGGAAAGTTCATTGTTGCTCCTCAATTAGATTTAGTTTAATGGTGAAACCGGAATTATGGTTTAGAGAACCCTCTGGAATAATGATTTCCGTATCATCTACGAAGAAGTGATTGTTAATCATTGTACCGACACGTAAGGTAACGAAGTCCTGCACTTCAGGATCCAACAACAATTCAACACTTGAACCACTTTGGTAAATGGTGTCCAGCGGATTGGAGGTTGGGGTTCCGTTGATAGTATATTGCAACCAAGTGGTTGAGCCGGTCTCTATTCGAAAACTGGCGTCCTTGATTCCATTGAGATTAACATTAAGTTCAAGGGTCGATCCTGGAACATGGCTTACTTCTGTTAGTTCAACTTCAAGGGGTTCTTTTGGTTCGACGACCACTGGAGGTTCTTCAGGCTCTGGATCTATTGGATCTGGCTGATTGGGTACCTCTGGAACTTCTGGAACGTTGACTACCGGTTCTTGATTAATCATTGGAAGGACGATGCGAACGGCACCGTAGACCAATAGAGCGGCGATGAATACCATTAGAATCAACAGAGCGATACTGGAGAAGTCAATCTTGCGTTTCTTTGTGGACTTTTTCATATACTCGTTGTTGGCTTTATATTGCTTCTTGTTTTTTTCCATTCGTTTCTGAATATTCTCATTGGATGCCTTCTTTTGCTCATCCCTCTTGAGGATCAGAGTGTCCGAGAAGGTGTCTAGAATACTGTTGACTTGGTCTTCAATATCTTCATAGGGAATATGTACGGATTGGGCATAGTATTGAATATAAAATTTCAAATAGCTTAGTTCGTGTTGAAAGAAACTAATATTCCCGCTTTCAATGGCATTTAGTTTCACAGGTGATATTTTAGTTCTTTCATGGATGTCATTTATTGAGAAGCCGAGTTCTTCACGGCGTTCCTTGAGTATCTTTCCAATTTCTTCCATGGTATCTCCTTAAAAAATAATTAATAAAATAAAAAATAAGCCATGTTCTGTCCCTTCCGGGTGGTAACCATTTATCTACTCATTACTGAGTCTCTCTGTAGCTTGGGTTCGCCGTAGAGAGTTCCCCTACCAAATTTGGGTTTCTCGCTTGAGGGGTTTACCTCGTTCCACTCATACCGTTTCCAGTATGACTACGTCACTGTGGCACATTACGAAACGCGACCCTAGCAGCAAGCTGCCTTAGGTGTTGTTCTCGCCGTCACTATTGCTAGTGCCTAAACTTATGGTTTCGTTTAGCTCAATCACTATCATCATCACAGATGATGCGAGCATGGACTTTCCTCTACGTACTCATGATACGCAGCGGTTACCTATTTTATTTTATTAATCCTTTAAAACAATTTCTTCTAAACGAGATACGCGGCGAATCAAATCAATCATTGATCCATTGCCACCCTCTTGTTGTTGAATCGAACTTAACTTGCCTTGAAGTGTTTGATTGGCTTGTGACATTTCAGAAATAATTTGTTCATAGTGCTCAACTTTTTCCTGAAGAGTCTTCAGCTCTGTTTCGAAGTTCTCATAATCCTGAATAATGAGGTCCAAAAAGCTGTCTACTTCAGTTGGAGTGTATCCTTTGAAATCGACATTAAACGATTTGTCAAATATTTTCTGTGAACTTAAGTGTAATTGCTTCATTCTTATCCCTCAGCATTCTATCTCATAAGCTACATTATTATATCATACTCTATGCGGGTTTTGAAAAGTAAGAAAAAGAGTTGGTTTATTTGATATAATAGAGCTGGTGATACGATGATTAATTATCCTAATGGGAAAAAAGCTGTCGAACAGCGTCAGAAATTTGTTGAAAAAGCTAACCTTGGTTCATCCTTGGAAGATGATTTAAACAAGACTAATCTCTTTTATCGCCAACACGGTGTCGCCTTGATTTACAAGAAGCCGACCCCAATTCAGATCGTCAAAGTGGAATATCCTGCCCGTTCTAAGGCCAAGATTGTGGAAGCCTATTACAAACAAGCTTCCACCACCGACTACAATGGTGTCTATAAAGGCTTTGCGATTGACTTTGAAGCGAAATCGACTAAGAATAAGACGCGGATCCCCTTGAAGACGATCCACGAGCATCAGATTGAACATTTGCGTCAAGTAAGTTATCATAAAGGACATGCATACCTTATCATTCGTTTCAGTGTTTATGATGAAACCTATCTACTGGAGTTTGAAAGTTTTGAAAGGTATCTTAATGAAGTTAAAATGAGATCGATTCCCTATGAATGGATCAAAGAGAATGCCTACCTGTGTAAAACAACGTTTTTAAAGCCTTGTGATTACATCGGTGGAATTGAAGCGAGTCTTCAAAAAAAAGGAGTCATGACCCATGAGTAAGAAAACAACTAAACCTAAAGTAAAGAAAAAACTCTTTATAGTTAGAAGAACGGTAGCCACCGTCCTTGTGACAATTATTGTTGTAGCGTGTATCGTCTTGTCGATGCTGTTTACAGATATGAAGGCAATGATTGACGACCATCCCGAACTGGATATCAATCAACTCACAACGGAAGAATCGTCAAGGATTTTTGATAGCGAGGGCAACATGATTGCTGAAATCGGCTATAAACTGTCCGATAATATCAAGTTTGAGGAAATGCCAG
Source organism: Erysipelothrix sp. (assembly GCA_012512495.1). Lineage (GTDB taxonomy): Bacteria > Bacillota_I > Bacilli_A > Erysipelotrichales > Erysipelotrichaceae > JAAZEC01. The sequence goes on along the minus strand of JAAZEC010000136.1, from coordinate 13,937 downwards.
CATCCCTAATCGATGCATTTGTCTCGATTGAAGACTCTCGTTTCTTTGAACACGAGGGCTTCGACATTTCCCGATTCATTGCGGCTGTCATTAACAACATTCGCTCAGGTGACATCTTTGGAACTGGTGCTTCGACCCTTACGATGCAGATCATAAAGAACTCGTTCTTTGTGACAGAGGACGAACTAGCTCCTAATACGGTTGAACGTAAAGTTCAAGAAATTTCCATGGCCATCGACCTCGAAAAGGAAATGGAAAAAGAAGAAATTCTTGAGATGTATCTCAATAAGATTAACTTCGGTGTTCCAAGTTCCGTAGGTGTTGGCAAAGCTGCTGAGTATTACTTCGGCAAAGAAGTTAGTGAACTGAATCTCTCAGAATCAGCTTACTTAGCAGGTGTCATTAATGCGCCAAGCGCATTGAATGTCTTTAAAAACCTCGAAGCAGGCACAATACGGCGAAATGAAGTATTAAACATGATGCAACGTCATGGATATATTACAGCCACAGAAAATGCCTTAGCCCAATCAATCAACTTAGAAGATCAACTCGTAAACAATGAAGACTATCGTGCTAACGATTACATTTATCCTCATTATATCGACACGGTTATTAATGAAGTAACAGAGTTAACGGGAGTCAATCCATTCTCTCGTGGCATGGACATCTATACAGCCTTAGTTCCTAGCCAACAGATCGCAATTGAAGAGATTCAAAATGGTGATGTCGTTAACTTTGATGATGAAAAGGTGCAAGTCGCTTTAGTAACCTTGAACAATCAAACAGGTGAAATTGTCGCCATTGGTGGTGGACGCCCTGACGAAGAACAAGTCCAACGGGGCTTCAATAGAGCCACCGATGCTTACCGTCAACCGGGATCATCCATGAAGGCAGTCCTCTCTTATGCTCTAGCATTTGAAAACCTCGGTTATTCGACCGAGCATATTATAGAGGATGGACCTTACGCGTATGCGGGCGGTAACTTTGTAAACAACTTCTCCCGAACCTTCAGAGGGGATGTCAGTATTAAAGATGCGGTTATCGGATCGCTGAACATTCCAGCCATCAAAGCCCTTGAAGAAGTCACACGCGCTACTTCCTATAGCTATGTCATACAATACCTTAAGAACATTGGCTTCAGTGACAAAACGGCCGAGAACTTCTCGCTAGGTTATGCGATCGGTTCAGCCAACTTCCAAGCCTCAACCGTTGAAGTCGCTTCATCACACGCGACCATTATCAACGAAGGTAACTACATTAAACCTCACACGATTACACGAATTGAAATTGAAGGACAAGATCCAATTATTCCTCAATATGCTGAGACGAATGCGATTTCAGCAGAAGCTGCTTACCTAGCAGCTTACACCATGGGTGAAGCTGTCAATGCCCCTATTTCCGGTGGTACTTCAGCAACCCGATTAAAACAAGGCTACCCAGTCTATGGTAAGACCGGTACGACTGACCACGATGCTACCTTCGTCAATGTTGGCATTCCTGAAGGAGCTGGTAAGGATTCATGGATTGTAGCTTCGACCTCTCAATACACTAACGCTATCTGGTATGGTTATGATAGTTCCAGTGAGGGTGACTACCTGAAGAACCCTGTCGCTGCCGGTGATTTAACCGCTGCGATGGCCAATTACCTCCTAGATGCCCTTGAACCTACCTATACACCGACTGCTATTCCTCGTCCTGCTGGCGTTACCAGCATTACACATATTAAGGGTGTCTTCCCTTACGCAAGACCTATCGAAGGTATGGATTCAAGTCTGATTGTAACAAGCTTAGTCAAGTCTGAATATGCGACTTTGACAGACTACGCCGCTCCTGAACTCGATAACTTAGCAACCCAAACAGTCACCTCCAGCAAGCTATTCCTTGGCGGACTGGAACTGAATATCACGATGACGCCTTATCCTGATCAAGACATGCTGGTCGTCGCAGAAGACACCAAGGAAATGAGCGCAACCAATGCCAGTGGTGCCACCTTGACCCGAACCGGTCGCCGTGCTTTTGACCCTTCATGGATCTTTGGAGCCGTGCGCTATGGAACCGAAGTCAAGATCAATGGTGCTGTCGTTGAGACCGTGGTCGACGAAAAGAATTCCAGAGAAGTTCGACTCAGTAATGTTCAAGCCAATCAGAATATTCAGGTCTGTTCCTTCTACCGTTGGGATAAGAACGATGACATCCGCTCAAACGAAGTCTGTGAGACCATCAACAGCGGTGAAGCTTCCTTAGTCTTCCCTCGTTTCGCTGGATTACCAGTTTCAGATTTCACTAAATGGATCGAAACCAACTCCACAGCAAACTATAGCTTAAAGATGACAACACCTAGCCGAAGTGATCAAGTCGGCAAAATCAGCAAGGTTTCCCCTGATTTCTCCAATAAGGATAGCGTTGAGAAAACTCAACTCGATGCTTCAACCTTCACCGTTGAGTATTTCGATCAAGAAATCAACTCAGCCAACATTATCAATCAAAGGGTTAGTGCAGTACGGAACCAGTTCCGTAACAAGATTACCATCCCAGCAGATGTAGACAACAACGCGACCATCACCTCCTTTACCGTTGGAGGTAAGACATTCAACGCTTCCTCAACAGGAACCTTCCTCTTGAGTGAGCTAGCCTCTAGCAATTATGTTCTTACGGTACAGGCTGAAACCAGATAACACAAAAAACACATCAGATCTTATTTGGATCTGATGTGTTTTAATTTTCAAAACGATATTTTTGAAACGGATACTCCCGACAGAAGGAAGTAAAGGGACAACCAAGGCATTCGGGCTTTTTAGCCTTACAGCGATACCGTCCAAAGAAAATCATGGTATGGTGTGCTTTCGACCATCTTAGTTTGGGGAACTTTCTGTTCAGTTTCCTCTCAATGGCTTCCACATCATCATTGGCATAGGCAAGCCGCAGGCGTTTACTGACGCGAGAGACATGCGTATCAACAGCGATAGCCGGAACGCCATACCAACAGGAGACCACGACGTTTGCGCTCTTACGACCAATACCTGCCAGTGTCATCAAGTCTTCCTGATTATCCGGAATGATGCCACCAAAGGATTCAATGACTTGTTGAGCCAACAAGATAATATTCTTAGACTTATTGCGATAGAGACCCAGCGATTTTAAGATAGCTTCCACATCCTTCAAATCCGCTTGAGCCAGCTCATAAACGCTAGGATATTTCTCAAACAGGACAGGAGTGACTTTATTCACAGAAATGTCAGTGGTCTGAGCCGATAACAATACCGCGATCGTCAGTTCATAGGCATTGCGATGGACCAGCTCACACCAGGCATCAGGATAAAGTTTTTCTAGTTCATCCAGTATTTCAACAGGCTTCATTTCTTAGACCTGACAATTCTCTCAATGTAATTCATAGAAAGCTTCTGGTTAATGATGGCTTCCCTCAGACCATAGATGATGATTTTCTCATCAAAATGCGCACTCAAATCATTAAGCTTCAACATTTCCGCTGCACTTAACGGTCTACCAAACTCTTTTTCAAAAGCACTCAGTAGATCATGGGTTAGTTCATCATAAGGGCTACTTTGCACAAAGACCCCATCAATGCTGAAGGTAACCTCATGGTTATTGGTCAAAATATCGACCATGTTTCTGCTCATTAAACGGTGCAACAAGGTATCCAGCTCCTGATCCGTAATGGCTAGTTTCTTAGCCAATAAAGACGGACTGATTGTTTCCTGTTGCTGATTCAACAAATCGATCATCAACAAAAGCGCCATCTCTTGATGAGAGATGTTCAAGTGTTCAAACTGATCGATAATCCAATCTCGCCGATTAATGTGAGGCTTCTTCCACCACATACTAATCCCCCATTTCTATTCTAAACAACTCTTCATTGGTATTCATATCATAGTAGGTTTCACTATTTTCATCCACCTTAACAAAAACAACCTGTTCCTCATAGTAGCCATAATGCGACATGGTGTCCGGTAAAGCCTGGTATGGCGTCCGGTTAACCACTTGCCCATCGGCCAATAAGACAACAATGTTATCGTCAATCCTTACGATCGCATACACCTGTTGTAAGCTAAAACGATTCAAGATTTCACTGACTTCTTCATCGTTTTCTTTTTCAAACAACGTGACCGTATTTCTAAGCGCATGTTCCTGTGCCCTTGAGGGCCCAACGACTAGATCAATAACATTGAACAGTAAAAACAGCACAATCAGTGCAATGAGTCCGATAGTCACAAACAGCTGTTTCATAAACTAAACCCCTCTTCGTCTGATGAACTCGGAAGCGATCTGAGCACTTTGCTCAGAAGCATGAATCAAATATTCATTAAAGGCAATATCATTGCCATCGAGCACTGCGATATCTGATAGTGAGCGAAGGATAATAAAGGGTGTTTGAAACCTCGTACACACCTGAGCTATCGCGGTTGCTTCCATCTCACAGAAAAGCGCTAATGGGAAGTGTTCCTTAAGAAATGACACTTGCGCGCTTGTGGTAATAAACTGATCGCCACTCACTCCCCAACCGACATGGTACCTAAGATTCAATTCATCGAGAATTTCTTTCGTCAAATTAAGATCAATCGAAGTGGGAGCATAGGTATGACGGAGTCCACCCAAGTGTTCAGCACTGCTATCAAGGATAAAATCATGATAGGACAGTTTATCGGCAATAACAATGTCGCCCACTTGCTGGTTTGTTTGAAGTCCGCCTGCCGAACCGATATTAATGACAAAATCAATCTTAAAATTATTCAGCAAAAAAGCGGTCGTATAAGCAGCATCGACCTTCCCTACGCCACTCTTAGCGATAATGATCTCATCATTCTCGTAATAAGTGACCCCTTTTCTCTCTTGTGGGAGCGCATTTGGATAGTATTTGAGTAAGGCACTGACCTCTTCGTCCATAGCGCCAATGATAGCAATCATTTAATCCCTCTTTCACAGATATAGAAATATTTCTCCCCCACCTGATAACCAGCGAGTGAAAAATCGGTAACGACTCTAAACTTAAAACCAACCTCTTCTAACAACGCTTCAATCTCTTCGCTAGCAAACACCGTCTGAACCACTTCTTCAATCGAAGGATAATCCTTGCCATCATAGAAATAGAAACGGTGAACCAGCTGATTCTGAACGGTATTGACACTCCAAGTGAGTGCCAAATCATCAACCACTGCTTCCTCGAGATACTCCTCTTCAAACTCGTCTAAACGATCCTTTGAATGCATATCGAAGACGAATCTACCATCACTTCCAAGATGCTTCATGACTTCGTTAAAGAAAGCTCTGATCTGATCGAGACTCGAAAGGTAATTGAGAGAATCACCAAGGCATAAGACTGTCTGGTACTGCTTATCGATATCCCAGGGTAAGGTAAAATCCCTTTGAAAAAGTTCACCCTTCACCCCTTTTTGTGCCGCCTGTGATAGCATCACCTCATCGATATCCAGACCATCACTCGCTAGCTTCTCTTGAAGAAGGAGTAATAGATCACCAGACCCGCACGCAACATCCAAGAGTGGACCTGAAACACCAAGCTCCACTAGGAAGCGATGATACTGGGACATGCCCTCAGGATCGCTAAACAAGGCGTCATAGACGCGCGGATAGTACCTCATGCGATAGAATCAATGCTGACGATGCAATCGCGCCAAAGCTTTTCGAGATTGTAGACCTTTCGCTCATCTTCCAAGAAGAGATGAATGACGACCTCATAGCCATCAATCAAAAGCCAACGGCTGGTCGTATCCCCTTCCATGGGGCGATACTGAACCTGTTTCTGATCCAAAAACTCTTGGGTATACGTTGCTAGTGCCTTCAGTAAGCGTGGGTTACTAACATGGGTCACAATCATGTAGTCCATGTAGGGTGACACTTCTTTCATGTCCAGGATGGTGATATCTTCACCTTGATATTGATCAATAACATTTACTAATTCTTTTATTAAGCTCATTCATTCGCTCCTTTGTTATCTCTGTATAGCTTCGCTTCTTTTTTGACAGCTTTAAATCCCTTAACCAGATCTCTCTTCGTCAGTTCAATAAAGCCCTCAGTATCGTACTTTCTAGTTCTCTCACACTTATCAGCAATATACAGCAACATGCCGGCAACGGACGTACTCTGTCCGCTGACATGGTGATAGATCGCATTGGTAAAGGTTCTATTCTTGATTTTGTAGACTCGACTCAAGTAGTGATGGCACGCAATCGCATGCCACGTATAGGGTGGATTCTTTTTATCTTCTTCACTCAGCAGACTCTCCAGCTCATGGTCCTTTTCCTTCTGTTTCATTAAATCATGAATCAGACCTAAACCATAATAGAACTGAGTATCTAAGTGGTAGTGCCTCGCAAACTCAGCCATCAACTTGGCTACCTCGATAGAATGTTGTACCCTGCTCTCATGGAGAAATTCACGGAGCATTTCCTCGCCATAAACCCCATGAATAATAATTTCATTCAGAATTGCCGGATGGGTCTCTTGTGATAAACCCTGACGGATCTGCGTGGAAGAGACCTCGAATGTTTCACCTGATAGTTTCGTGAACACATCATCGATTGGATCTAGCGTTCTAGGATAAACAACGACTTCGACAAGTTGTAATAACTCCTGCTCGTCTTTCCACTGATTAAACTGAACCGCCTGATCGGTACCTATCAATAACACAAAAGTGATACCCGGATATAAGCGTTGTAACTGTTTAATGGTATCAAATGTATAGTTGGGTTTAGGCATATCCTTTTCAATCGTCGTGACCTTCAGTTTCTTGAAAGGCTTGATCATCTTCTGGATAAACGATAGCCGCGTCTCATAGGGCGCTTGCTTGTTATCCTTCAGGGGTGCTTGGTCCGCCAAAATGAACCAACCCTCGTCAGCCTTCGTCTGCTTGATGGCGCTTTGGATCATCTTTAAGTGTCCATAATGGATGGGGTCAAAACTACCGCCGAAAAGAACTACTTTCTTCATACCAGTTTGATAAGTTTTTGTTTGGAAGCACGATAGAAAATAAGCTGCCTGCCGATTTTGAAGACAAACTCACTGCGAGTCCGTGAACTGATATCTAAAATGAGCTCTTCAGTTATGTCATTGTTATTTTGAAGCACCGATATTTTGATGAGTTCGTGGGCCTTCAAGGCTTGCTCGATGGTCGTCAAGAGGTTATCGGATAAACCATCCTTACCAATTTGAATGATTGGTTTCAAATCGTGAGCCAACGCTTTTAATTGCTTTTTTTGATTCGCTTTTAACATTAGATGTACGCCCTTCGTGTTGTCACTGTGACTTCTTTAGGAAAATAGGTCGAAATTGCGCCGACATTACCAGTAATACAGATAAAGCCTACTTCATGAATGACGCAATCGAATTTGGGTTTGATTTGCTTTATGGAGTGTTGAACTAAACGGCTCCCCTTAATGCTGAGAAGGTCCTGTTGTAGACGTTCAACTTGGGATTCCGCCCTATCGAGTTTTGTCCGATGGACTTTGATACCCAAAGGCAGATAACAGGTGACCGACAAGTCTTCCGCATCGCTAAAGGCTATGTAGCCCAAACCACCGATGAACATGGCCTGATTGCCATTGAGCTGGTAGTTGATAGGCTTAATAGGTTTACTCGGTTGTAGCAGTGCTAGTGCTTTGAGTGGTAACTGACCAATCAGAGGTGTGCTCTCTTGAATACCTGGGCTATCGATAAGGGTCCCAAACTCGGCGTCAACTACGAGCATGTCGAGTGTCGTACCCGGAAGATAGGAAGTGCTGATGGTGTTCGACTTCTCTGCAAGAGCATTAATCAGTGTGGACTTGCCAGCATTAGTCGTTCCGAAGAAGACAAACTTGTTGTATTCCTTGTGTTGTTTGAGCGTATAGACCAAATCTTCCTTGCCATGTTGGCCTTGATTACCAACAAAGACGGTATCTACGACCTCAATGTTGGCTTCCCTTAGGAAGTCATCAATCTGAGCCATGATTTTAGAGTGACTAACGGTCTTTGGTAACAGTTCCCGTTTGGTTCCCACTAAAAGAATGTCCTTGTCACCTAAATGACGGCTGACCCCTGAGACCATGGATTCACTTAGGTGGAATAGATCAACGACCCAGATGAATAAGGCATCCATCTCACGCAGTTTCTCTAAAACCGTATCGCTATCGACCTGGACCAGGTTCACTTTGGAAATATCCCCGTAATGTTTCAAACGGTAACAGGATTGACAAAGCACGCCACCCTCTTTGGGGGAGTAGCCTGGCTGATCTGGTTGGGTATGTTGAATAATGAGGCCGCAGCCTTCGCATTGTTTAATCACAATTCTCCTATCTTCTGATTTATTCTAAATCAAATGAAACTTGCTGTGCAGTAATGGTTGATTCTTCTTCTGGTATTCTCACGACCACTTTGGCAAGCTCTAGTCTTGAAACCAGATTGACATCGTCTAAGATTGGTTTTGAGAAGGTTTGATTGGCATTCATTAAAGTGACATCCTTTAGTAAGAACAACAGATCGTTATCCAGCGAATAGAAGGGAATCTTATCATAAAGTTCCCCAGAAAAGATAGCCTTGATAGCATTTGGGTTGGATTTAACCTTCTTCGCAATCAGCGTGCCCTTGGTCGGACGACCCGTAGCTGGGATTTTATCAGCCTTAAGACGCTTGATTTGATCCTCCTGAGTCACAAATAATATCTCATGATGGTCCTTGATAATGGTACTGGCAGCGACTTGATCGCCAGCTCCCAGACGCATGGATTGAATGCCCTTCGCACTCAGACCCTGAGCAGAGACCATGTCTTCATTGTAGCGTACTACGTAACCCATCTTGGAAGTCAGGATAATTTCGTCATAGTCATCAATCAGATAGGCACTCACGAGGGAGTCCCCTTGAGCTAAGTTTATCACTTTATAGGCTTTCGATGTTCGTGAGACCTCAAAATCCTTAACGACGACCTTCTTGATCTTACCTAGACTGCTCACCAGCATGACATACTGCTCGCTTTGGAAATTATCGACTAAGAAGGCAGAGACGATTTCATCATCATAGTCCAGTGTCACAAGGGATGAGACGTGGGAACCAACTTCTTTCCAACGATGCTCGCTGAGATCATTGACCAACAGAAGGCCATAGTAGCCCTTTTTGGTAATGAACACCATGGTATTTTGTAGGGACGCACTCCCTTGGATGACCAAGGTATCACCCTCTTTGATCGTAGTATAGAACTGGTCGGAGGCTTGATAGGATCTCAAGGATGAACGTTTCACGTAACCTTCTTTGGTCAGTGAGACCATGACTTCCTCATCTGGTATGAGGGCTGTGCGATCGATGGTCAGTTCCGATACTTCTTTTTCGAGCTGGGTCCGTCTTTCAATGCCGTAGGCAGCGATAATCTGCCTGAATTCCTTGATAATCTCGTTTGCTAGAATCTGGGGTTGATTGAGCATTGAATTCAAGAATTCCAGATCATTGAGCAAGGTCGCAAACTCTTCTTTTAGGGCAACGATATCGGTATTGGACAAGCGGTACAGGCGCAGGGTAATGATGCTTTCGGCTTGGGCATCTGAAAAGTCAAAACGCTTCATCAGATTCTGTTTCGAATCACTGCGGTCTTGGGAGGATCGAATGATAGCAATCACCTCGTCAAGGTGGGAGACGGCCCTCATCAAACCTTCAATAATGTGTAAACGATCTTGAATCTTTTTATGGCGATAGCGGGTACGCCGTAACATTGTCTCTTTACGGGCGTCTAAATACGCGTCAATAATAGCGGCAACACCCATGAGCTTAGGTCGGCCATTATCAATCACGACCATATTAGCATTGTAGTTTACCTGAAGGTCGGTCTGTTTATAGAAGAGATTCAGTAAGGTGGAAGCGTCGGCTTCTCTTTTCACATCGACAACGATACGGATACCGTTACGATCGGATTCATCTCTGATGTCTAGTATTTCACTGATGTTGTCGTTGAAACGAATCTCATCCATCTTTCTGACGAGGTTCTGTTTGATAACATCATAAGGTATCTCGGTGATGATGATTCTTTGGAGCTTGGCACTCTGTTCAATCACTGCTTGGGAGCGGACAACAATCTTGCCATGCCCCGTCCTGAGAATCTCCTGGCTGCCTTCGATGCCTTGGATAATGCCACCAGTAGGAAAGTCAGGGGCCTTAATAATATCAAAGAGCTCGCTGTCTTCTGACTCTGGATTTTGTAACCGATAGATACAGGCTTCCATCACTTCCTTGAGATTGAATGGTGGAATGTTGGTCGCGTACCCTGAAGCAATCCCAGTCGCGCCATTGACGAGAATGTTACAGTAACTAGCGGGTAAGACAACTGGTTCTAGTTCGGAATCCGAGAAGTTAAGGGTAAAGTCAACGGTTTCCTCTTCGATATCTTTTAGCAGTTCGTGGGCAATGAGGTCTAGACGTGTTTCTGTATAACGCATAGCGGCTGCGGGGTCGTCATCAATAGAGCCATTGTTACCCTGCATGTCTATTAGTGGATGGTTCATCTTCCAGGTCTGTGACATACGGACCATGGCTTCATAAACGCTGGAGTCACCGTGTGGGTGGTAGTTACCGATGACTAAACCGACGGTCTTGGCACTCTTTCGATAGGCTTTATTGGCCGTATTACCATCATGGTACATAGCGTAGAGGATTCTTCTTTGTACGGGCTTTAGACCATCCCTTACATCTGGGAGGGCACGATCCTGAATAATGTATTTGGAATAACGACCGTAGCGATCTTCAATGAGTTCGACTAAGTTATATTCGATTACATCATTGGCAATGATGTCTGTCTTCTTCTTACTCATTGATTACTCCCTTCCATCAAAATCGACATTTTCTTCAATCCAATCACGGCGCAGCTGTGGCTGGTTCCCCATGAGGATATGAATCATGTTCGAGGCCTTGTAAGCATCCTCAATGGATACTTTCAACAAAGTACGTGAACTTGGGTCCATGGTGGTCTCCCACAGTTGAGTGGGATTCATTTCTCCAAGTCCTTTGTAACGCTGTATTTCATAGCTCTTCATCTGTTCCCTAAAATCCTGAAGTTGTTCTTCCGTGTAACAGTAATGAGCTTCTTTTTTATTGTAGATGCGATACAGTGGCGGTTGTGCCATAAATACGTTACCTGCTTCAATCAAAGGTCTCATGAAGCGATAGAAAAACGTCAGTAAGAGCACCTGAATATGGGCACCATCCGTGTCAGCATCGGTCATGATGATAACTTTCTTGTAGTTGGTGTCCCCTGCTTCAAACTCTGGGCCTGCTCCGGCTCCGATGCAGTGAATCAGCGTATTTAGTTCTTCATTCTTATAAACATCTTCTAGCTTTGCTCTTTCGACATTTAGGACCTTTCCGCGTAGTGGTAGGATGGCTTGAAAGGAAGAATCCCGCCCTTGTTTGGCTGAGCCTCCAGCAGAATCACCTTCCACTAGGAAGAGCTCATTCTTATTGGCATTGTTGGTTTGGGCCTTGGCAAGTTTGCCAGAGAGAAGCCTTTCCCTCTGTTTACCCTTTTTGCCTTTACGGGCCTCTTCACGGGCTTTTCTGGCGGCTTCCCTAACTTGAGCAGCCTTTTGAATTCGCTTAATGATATCCAGTGTAAAGTCATGATTCTCTTCTAGATAGAATGATAGCTGGGTGAAGACGACATTCTCTACGGCACTACGAGCTGCGGGTGAGCCTAGTTTTGATTTCGTTTGGCCTTCGAATTGTAGTAAGCTCTCGGGGATACTTAGGGCAATGATGGCCGTTAGACCTTCTCTGATGTCGACACCATCGAAGTTCTTGTCCTTCTCTTTGAGGACATTATACTTGCGCGCAAACTCATTGAATGAGCGGGTGATGGCTGTTCTTAAGCCGATTTCGTGGGTACCGCCATCTTTCGTACGGACCAGATTGACATAGGAAAAGATATTCTCTTGGTAGTCTCCCGTATATTGCAGGGCGACCCTTGTTTCAATCTTGTTGTTGGTTCCACGAAGGATGATGGGGTTTCCGACGGGTTGTTGATCGATCGTTACATAATCAATAAAGGAAGCAATTCCATCTTGATAAAAAAAGACTTCTTCTTTCTTTTCCTGAGTACGCCAGTCCCTGAGTATAAATTTGATGTTTTCTAATAGGAAAGCGGATTCCTGTACCCTTTCGGTGATGGTCGAATAGGAATAGGTAGCATTACCGAAGATTTCGGGATCTGCTTTGAAGCGTACCTTTGTTCCGGTTTGACTCGTTTTACCTAATAGTTTCAAATTACCTACTTGGCTACCGCCTTGTTCAAAGAGGATCTGATGGCACTTGTTGTCGCGGGAGACAGTCACTTCCATCCACTGCGAGAGAGCGTTAACGACTGAGCCACCTACCCCGTGGAGACCGCCTGCGGTCTTATAGCCACCGGTTTCGGTGAACTTGCCACCGGCATGGAGCGTGGTATATATGACTTCAATGGCTAGTTTGCCATTCGCGTGTTTTTCTACGGGTACGCCTCGACCGAAGTCTTCAATTGCTATCACATTATCTGTCTCGAGTGTGAGAATAATTTCTTTACCATAGCCATTGAGTGCTTCATCGATGGCATTGTCTAAAATTTCCCAGACTAAATGATGAAGACCACGAGTATCGGTTGAACCGATATACATTCCTGGTCTTTTTCGGACGGCTTGTAATCCTTCTAAAACTTGTATGCTTGAAGCATCATAGCTTTGGTTGCTCAAAAAAACACCTCTTTCTGCACTTAATTATACTAAAATTGTCACCTTAATTAAAGAATGCCAGCATTCTTTTGTGGTATATTATATGAGAGGTGATTTTATGGACGTAAGAGCTTATATATTTGCGATGGTGGTCGGTTACCTGCTAGGTTCCATCCCTTTCGCCCTTGTCATTGGTAAGGTTTTCTATAAGACAGATATTCGCGAACACGGTTCAGGTAACTTAGGGGCGACTAATGCCGGACGTGTTTTAGGAAAAACTGCTGGTATCACGGTCACACTCTTTGATGTGTTTAAGGCCACACTAGCCATGCTGTTCTTCTATCTCTTTAAGCAAAGTGAAACAGCCATTCTACTGGCAGGTTTATTCGCAGCGATTGGGCATGCGTTTCCAGTATTTGCTGAGTTTAAAGGCGGAAAATCAGTGGCAACTTGGTTTGGCTTTAACTTAGGGGTCTGTTCCTTCATTTTGATGAACTGGTGGCCATTCGTGATTGCGGTTGTGATATTCTTTGCGGTTCTCTATCTGACCAAGTATGTTTCCGCCTCATCAATGACGGCTACGGTGCTAGGATCGTTAGTTCACTTCTTCTTTGCGAATGGTGACATCATGATTCCCCTTGCGCTGTTGATTGTGGCCTTGTTTGTAGTGTATCGACACAGAGCGAACATTGATAGAATTAAAAATAATACTGAGTCCAAGATTAAGTGGATGTAACATGATAAAAGAGCTCTTCAGCTCTTTTTCTTTTGTTTCTTGAAGAAGACCATACTGATGGCTAGTCCCAACAAACCGCCTAGACAGTTAGCGATAAGATCGTTGATGTCGGCTATTCTCCACATAAACTGATAGTAGTAATTTCCCATGAACTGTATAATCTCAATAAAAACTGTCGTTAAGACTAATAAAAGTAACGTCTTTTTCCAGCTCTTTTTGAAGTAGTAGGACAGAAAACCTAGTGGAACAAACAGAGCGATGTTTAGGATGAAGTTTCTGATATCTGCCGAATTCATCTTGATGAGTGGTACTAGATTGATGGTCAAAGACAAATGAAAATTGGGATCGACTCTCATGAAGTCAATAAAGGATGGTTGATAATAGATTGGCAAAAAGAGTTTATTTAAAGCCACTGACACATAGGCAATAGTTAGCAGGATCATCCCTTTTCTTATGAGCGGTGCTGCCATGATCTTTCTATGGAAGAGAATGATTAAGAGTGTGATTGACAT
>JAAZEC010000135.1 GCA_012512495.1 Erysipelothrix sp. | reverse complement strand
TAGTGATATTCTCGCTTACGTATTTGTTGGATTTTACTCTAACAGATAATAGGATCATAGAAGTGGGAATAGGTATCCTAATGATTGCTTCTTTGGTCTATGTCCATCTCTACAAAAAGAACCCTAGCCTATAATACAGGGTTCTTTGTTTATCTAGACAATTTGTTTCTAACGAAGGTAATGCTATCGACGACAATGAAGCCACAGGAGATGAGTGTCAGGATGCTAAGGATGTTGAAGATGTCATCAGAAATGATAGAGAAGTATTTCAACATAAGAATGATAAGTGCAACACTAACTACAATCGCGAGCTGTACAAGGATTTCCTTCTTGAGGTAGATGTTATCGATAGGATCGTTGAGCTGGTTTCTTAGGCGCACGAGGACCCCACCGATCAGAATCCACATGAACTGAACCGAGACAAAATAATAGACGTTGCCACTGCTTCCGAAAAAGAAAACAGAGCCAAAGAACAGCGCAGCGAATAGGATTGTCACCAGGATTGCCATAACCATCACCTCGAATATTGAGTGTATTGTATCATAAAAAACAAAAAAAGCTACTGTCATGTCGACAGTAGCCTAATCACTTAATCTTCTTTAGGCTTGGAATTGTTCCAGAACTCAATGAACAGTGCCACCATGACACCTAACATGAGTCCCGCCACAGCCCCAATGACTGTGTTGGTTTTGGTTGAATCATGGACCACTCCCTCAGGTGGAAGCGGCGTCGATAATAACTGGATAAATGGTTCAACAATTGAAATCGAATTATCCTCTACCACCGAGAAATCGCCCGTTGAATGATACGTCTCAATGTTTGCTTTATCGGTACCCAATTGATCGAGATAAGTAGCATATTGAGCGGTTTGTACCTCTAGATCATGGACAGCCTGCTCCGTACGATTGATATTGTTCGTAATCGATTCGATGATAGTAGCGCTTTGATCTTGATTAGACTCTCTCGCTTCCAATAGGAACTCAAGATCTAAACGTTCTTTATTCAACTCAGTAGTAGCGTTCTTAAGTTGTAGCTCATAGAGATTAATGAAATAGGTTGTGGCGCTTTCTTTCGTATAGACATCCACATACTCATAGAAGTTCTCATAAAGGGATAGAGCCAGTTCGTGTGAACTCTCGGAGCTAGAACCTGAGACGTTAACGACGAAGGTCGTGTTATTCTCAATCGATGTATCACTGGTGTAGCTGATTCGTGATTTTAAGCTGTTAATACTACCTTCTAGACCTAAATCCTCTTGAACCATCAACAGAACCGCGTTGCTCTTGATGAGCTCAATGTACTGGGGATTCCGTTTAATGTTTAGCGGATACTCCGAATACTCAGTCTTGATGGTAGAAGGAATGTTAATAACAATGTCCATCCTTGTGGAATAAGTTGTGTGCTTCTGTGAAAACGAATAGCCAAAGGCACCAATCGTCACCGCGAGGGTAACGATGATGACTAAAATTTTGTGACGCCATAGACTTAAGATGAGTTCTCTCAAATCGATTGTATCTTCTATATATTCTTGATTGTTATTTTGTGACATAGTGACCACCTTCTTGTATCAATCAAATTATAACAGCAATCACGAAAAACACAATGTGAACCAGAGTTTCACGTAATTTTCTTCACAAATTAAGAAGTAACCTATGTCTATGTCGTGTATAATAGTGTTATGGAACAACTACATCAGAATGAAGTACACTGGCTTAGCAATGTACTCAAGAGACTCTATTTAACGGATAAAGAAACCATGAAGCAGGTCACAGCCGACTTGCTGGGTCTACAAGCACAATTCAACGCGAACCCCTATTACTCACTGAAGATCCGCAGCAAGGATTATAATGAAATAAAGGTGGTCGAAGACTATGTGAAAACATGGTCCTTTCGCGGTACCATCCATCTAGTACATAAAGATGATCTGAGCCTGCACCTATCGGCCAGGGGACACACGGACTGGAGCGACTACTGGGGAATGAAAGCCACAGAGAAACAGCCATGGGCGGATTTCATCCTCTCTGAAATCAAGGCCGGTAAAACCACTCGTAACCAATTAAAGGAAAGTTGTCTTCATCAGAACATGAGTGAAGAACACTTTTCTGCGGTGTTTCACGGCTGGGGCGGCTTATTACAGGAAATGTGCCTACAAGGCCTTATCGCGTATCAACCAACCAACAAGAAGGAATTCATCATCCTAGACCCCGTAACCTTCATCGATCAAAGTGAGGCACGAGCCGAGGTCATTAAACAATACTTCGCTACCTATGGCCCAGCCACCCTCAACGACTGTGCCTATTTCACTAGCTACAAGATCACTGAAATCAAAGGTCTCATCGAGAAGTTTCAGATTGAGCTCAACCGACTAGAGATAGAAAAGAAAACCTATTACTACCTTGGGGAGTTACTCAGTGGTGTTGAAGTACCCGAGATCATTCTACTAGCAGGATTCGATCCCTTGATTCTTGGATATAAAGATAAATCTCGCTTTATAGACGAGACCCTCCGCTATAAGTATGTGACCAACACGGGTATTATCTTCCCGGGCATACTTATCAATGGTAAGCTAGGAGCACGCTGGCAGAAGAATCGTAACACCATCGTCGTGAAACCTTACCAGAAATTACTAGTAAGACAGAAAAAGGAAATAACGAAACAACTCCTAACAGTCTTCCCTGAATTGTCCATTGAGTTTGAAAGTTCAATACTATAGTTTAAAAATATATTCATACACACAAGAAAGGGAGAAACAAATGAAAAGGTTAAAGAAACAACAGTGGTTCATCCTCATCCTCGTAGGATTCAGCGGTCAGCTAGCCTGGATGTTAGAAAACATGTACCTGAACGTCTATCTCTATAATGAGCTAGGGGGCACACCCCAGGATATTGCCTGGATGGTCGCACTCAGTGCCATTACAGCGACAGTCACGACCCTACTAATGGGCTCCATCAGTGATAAGATGGGTAAAAGAAAGCCATTGATTGTCATTGGCTATTTGATTTGGGGAGTCACGGTTTTAGGCTTCTCCTTCATTCATCCCGACTTCTTAGGACAGTTTGTCCCGGTAGTCCACGTGGCTGGACTCAGTGTCTTCCTCTTAATCCTCTGGGACTGTGTCATGACCTTCCTAGGGTCTAGTGCCAATGACGCTGCCTTCAACGCCTGGATCACGGATACGACCCACCCAGAAGAGAGAGGACGCGTCGAATCAGTCCTGGCTATCCTACCTCTCATGGCTATGTTGTTTCTGTTTGGCCTGTTAGACCCGTTGACTCAGAATGGCCAATGGGGTATTTTCTTCACCATCATTGGGATCTTCGTTTTCATTACCGGTTTATTAGCACTGATCTTCGTGAAGGATGGCGAAATCGTGAGCTCACAGCTTAGTTTAAAAGATACGATCCAATACGGTTTTAAGAAGGAAACCATTCAAGCGAACAAGAACCTCTATCTATCCTTTATCCTACTGCTCGTTATTGGTATCTCGACACAAGTCTGGACGCCCTACCTCATCATTTATATTCAAAAGGGTCTATTGATTGAAGACTACGCGATTATCCTAGGGCTCGTCCTCACGATCGCGTCCATTAGCTCGGTCTTTGTGGGAAGAATCATTGACCAGAAAGGCAAGCTTAATCTATTACCCGTTGGCCTTTTGATACAAGTCTTTGGCTTGATAGGAATGCTATTCGCGAAGGAGACTG
>JAAZEC010000134.1 GCA_012512495.1 Erysipelothrix sp. | reverse complement strand
GGTGAATGAATCGCGCTAGCTTGATGCCATAGGTGAGTATAAATATCGGGGCACTCAGAGCCATCGGATAGAATAACAGCACGATGCACATCTCCGCAAACGTCTTGGATGATCCCTTCAAGGGTAGTAGATTAGAGACCAATAGTCTCAACAGAATGAAACTGAATCCAAACAATGAGATAAGTAAACCGATAATTGCCAAGACAGCCACTTTGACCACTCTCTGTGTCCACACCTTCTCCAGGATGGAGCGACAGATAGAAAGAGATGCCGAATAGTGGATTCCCATGGATACGAGTGCCAGATAGAGCGAGCTATCTCCGACAAAGTCACTGCCCTCATTGAACAGGTAAAGTGATAGTGTTTTATCCTGTTTGTTTTGAACTAATTGAAACAACTTGGATTGTAAACTATGCTTGTTCTCTATGAAACTTGTTGATTCAATCTTTAGATTACCTAAGTTATTCTTAAGGAACAGGCCCTGTTGATAGATGGAGGGTTCATGGACTTCAAAAGTCGCGTTCAATACGAGTTTGTCCCCGACCTGTCCAAACTGGGTGCCAAAACTGCTGGCATAGAACATGCCATCTTTGAAGATGGTTTGGGAATCGCTTATTTTTACGATCTGAACCCTTTGAAACTCTGGTAGCGAGAATGGATAAATTAGACGAATGATGAACAGGATAAAAACCAAGACTAGAGTCAGTGAAGTTTTCTTCAAAAGTATCAGAATGAAAGACAGTGAAGCAATCAACCAGAAGAAGTCATGATCTCTGAAGGTCACGATGATGCTGCTGAGTAAAAAACAGAAGAACCAGTCACTAGAGACAAATAAATTCTTTAAGTTTTTCATACTTGCTGGGTCCAATCCCCTTGACGTCTAACAGGTCTTCAAAGCTCACAAAGAAGCCATGACTCTCTCGATAGTCAATGATCTTCTGTGCCGTAGAGGGTCCCACTCCTGGGAGTGTCATGAGCTGTTCTGCGGTGGCTGAGTTGAGCGAGACACAGACGAACTCCTCTTTGGATGGAATGGTAATGACTTCCTCGTGGGAGAGGTACTTGTTTAAGTCGAGTGCACCTACGTCTGCCCTTTCTGTAAGCTCAACTTGTTCCAAGAGCTCACTGACTTTAGAATGTGCACTCAGTTCCAGATAGCCTCCTTTCCTCACTTCACCCTTAACGTAGACATTTATCTTATCGTCAATCAGCTGGATCTCTTCAAACGTATTAAAGGGCAACACAAAAAGAATCAACAGCGCACCAATTAAAAGTAACAGGGATTTAAACATGGGGATCACCTGCTCATTAATATGCGAGTTTGAGTATTAATCCATTAAAAAAGCTGTTGATTTCTCAACAGCGAATTATTTAATAGATAGAATTTTTACTTGATATGATAGATGAGCCTTGACATCAACGATATCATTGGCTTTTCGGTCCATCATCGCTAAAGCAAGTGGTGATGAATTAGAAAGCTTGCCATTGGCTGGATCTGATTCAACCGAACCAACAATAATATAAGTAGCCTCTTCGTTGGTATCCAGTTCCTGAATGGTCACCGTTGAGCCCAACTGAACTCGTTTACTACGGCCGGTAGTTGTTTCATCAATCAGTTCAATATTGCTAAGCATATTGTCTAATTCACGAATACGTGCTTCTACTTTGGCCTGACGATCACGAGCCGCATCATAATCAGCATTCTCGGATAAATCACCTTGCTCACGAGCAGCTTGAAGTTCTTCTTTAACTTCAGCGCGAACCGTATGAATTAAATACTTCTGTTCTTTAAGTAGCTCGTTTAAACCATCTTTGGTAACCGCAACTTTTTGACTATCTTTTGCCATGAATTCACATCCTTTTTCAACTGCTAGATTATATCATATCCTCAGCTAAGATGCTACTAATCTTCGTAGCCAAGAGGTCAATGGCCACTTTGTTATGGCCACCTTCGGGAATAATAACATCCGCATAGCGCTTAGAAGGTTCAACAAACAGGTCATGCATCGAACGGACCGTCGTCATGTACTGGTTGACCACGGAATCGAGTGTTCTGCCCCTATCTTTTACATCCCTCACCAGCCGGCGAATAAAGCGGACATCTGCAGGCGTATCTACGAAGATCTTGATATCCAGCAGGTCCCTAATAGCTTCATTCTCGAGACAGAATAGCCCTTCCAAAATGACCACATCGGTCGGAAAGATCTTTTCGGTCGCCTCTTTTCTGGTGTGATTGACATAGTCATAGATTGGTTTATCGATCACTACTCGTTCTTTTAATAAACTGATATGTTCCAATAGTAGCTCAGTATCGAATGCCAACGGATGGTCATAGTTGGTATTGTAACGTTCTTCCATCGACAATTCTGACTGATCTTTATAGTAGTCGTCCATCTTCATGATTAGAAACGACTTATTGGAGTTGAACGATTTCTGTAACTGTTTTCCAATCGATGTTTTACCAGAAGCTGAGCCACCAGCAATACCAATAAGCATCACTTTTTTCACTTACTGATTCCCCCTCAAGTACTGATTTACATTCTTTTCATGTTCCGCAAACGTTTCTGCGTAATGGAAAGTACCCTGTGTGTCACCATACATCTCACTCATGAAGAAGTAATAGTTGCTCTCAACTGGATCCAATACCGCTAACAAGGCATTCGCGCCCGGATTAGCAATCGGTCCTACTGGTAAGCCATCGACACGATAGGTGTTGTAAGGAGATTCAATGCCAACATTGCTTTCACATTCCTGCCAGGAAGTGTACTGATCCAAAGCATAACAGACCGTGACCGACGATTCCAAACGCATTGGCAGAGCCAGACGATTATGGAACACAGAAGCCACTAGCTTCATGTCCTCTGGGTATTTCGCTTCCAACTGGACGATTGAACTCAGATTAAAGACTTCGTGAATCGATAGTTGTGAATTATCAAACAGTGTTTTGTTCTCTAAGTAAAACTTCTCACTTTGATCCAGTAGACGCTTCGTTACATCCTTGACATCAGCATCCAAAAAGAACTGATAGGTATTGGGTGCCAAGTAACCTTCCAATGCATAGCGCACATCGCTACTGAGGATATCATCAGTGAGCACCTCATAGGTATCAATTAAGGATGCTAGGTATTCTGGATCATTCCAGGTCTCCAGCACTTCAGTAGCCGGAATGCCTAGCTTGCTCTCAATGACTCGTGCATAGTCTGTCGCTCTCTCACCATCAATGAAAGTAAGGTTGACGACATCCACTAAAATATTTTGACTGTTGCTCATGAATTGTAGCATTTCCTGGGCATCCCAGGATGTGTCCAGAGTGAACTCACCGGCCTTCAAATCAACCGCTACGGGACTGAGCTGTTGTTTGATCTTCGTCGCAAATGCGCTTCTGATGAGACCATCTTCCTCTAATTGAGTCAAGACAGTGCTGATGGAAGCGCCACTAGGTACAGTGAAAGCAACTTCTTGTGAACTGCTTGAAACTGGCTCATTGAGCTGTTGATAATAGTTATAGCCGAAGACGCCACTTCCAGCAAGGATTAATACAACTACCAATAGTAGTTTCGGCCAAATTTTCTTCTTTTTAGTCGTTATGCTCATGATCTTCATCGTCACTCATGAACGTAGCGAATACTTCCTCTATCATTTCCCATTCTTTCTCATCTTCAACAGGTTCCAAGAGACCCTCTTCAGTATAAGACGACGCGTAGACCGTTCCTTCTTCCTCTTCTTCAGGATTGAAATACAAGACGTAGGCTTTACCTGGTTTTCCTTCTGGTGTAGGATCTCCTTCGAAAGTAAACAGAATCTGCATTTCTATTTCATTACCATTCTCGTCAACAACGACGATTTTTTCTTCATTCATGGACCTTCTCCTTTTTTGAATCAAGATAGCGTTGCAGTATTTCGACTGCCGCGGCCTGATCGATTATTTTCTTTCTCTTTTTACGAGACACATTCATTGAAATTAGTTGTCTTTCAGAGGAGCGCGTGGAAAAACGTTCATCCATCATAATGACTTCCACACCAAAAGCTTCTTCTAGAATCTCCTTGAACTCAAGTGAAGCGCGAGCTCTTTCTCCCACATCACCATTCATGTGCAACGGAAGACCTAGAACGACAACCTTGACTTGATGGCTTTCCAAGAGTGTTTCCAACTCATTTAACAATGGGTCAATATCATGTTCCTTAAACCTGATTGTCTTCACAGGATGGGCTAAAAAGCCCAATTCATCAGACACCGCTACCCCACAGGTAACGCTCCCTAAATCTAATCCTATGACTTTGTTCATACTTTGCTTAGGTAGAAGCGAACCAGTTCCTCAATGATTTCAAAACGTTCAAGCTGCTGAATATTCGAGCGAGCTCCACGATGCGATGAAATATAGGCAGGATCGTTGGTAATTAAGTAACCCGCTAACTGATTTACAGCATTGTAGCCTCTTTCGTCCAATGCTTGGGTCACTTCCTCAATAATCTTCCGAACTGTTTCTTGATGAACTTCCTCGGCATTATAAGGCATTGTTTGCGTTAGATCTTTATTGTCCATAATATCCCCCGTTCTTTCTCTCATTGTATAACAACTAACTGGTGGTTATCAACAATTTGCGATTAATATCTTCAATCACTTGTTCAATTCGACTCGTATCCTTACCACCGGCCTGTGCGAAATCAGGTCTTCCGCCACCACCGCCATTACTCAGCGTGGCCGCGTGTTTCACTAAGTCACCCGCCTTGATACCCTTCTTAATCCAGGCATCACTGACAGCACAGACAAAGTTAACTTTGTCACCATTCTCGAACGCCCCAAAGACCACGCCATCACCAATCTTGTTAATTAGTCTCTCGACCAGCGTCTTAGCCAGTTTGCTATCGAGACTAGTTCTAAAGACTAAGGTCTTGTCTTCGGTGAGATCCTTCAGTAGTAGGTTCAACTGATTATTGATGATGACCTGATTGAGCTCCTGAATCTGTTCACTCAAGGAGGCCAGCTCACTCAATTGTTGAGTCAGTTTTTCATCAATCTTCGAGACCGAATTAGCCTTCAGTTGCTTAGCAATTGTTTCCAAATGACTTTCGGCTGCCTTAAACTCCTCATAGGCACCAAATGAAGTCTTGGCCACAATCCGTCTCACACCAGAGCCAATCGATTCTTCAGACATCAGCTTGTAGACACCAATTTGGGCGGTATTGGAAACGTGGGTTCCCCCGCAGAGTTCCTTAGAAGGACCCATCGTGACAACTCGAACCTCATCGCCATATTTCTCATCAAATAAGGCAATGGCACCCGATTGCTTGGCATGTTCGATGTCCATCAAATCAGTGGTCACTTCATGAGCCTCACAAATCATTTCATTGACCCGTTTCTCAATTTTCGACAACGTATCATGATCGATCTTTTCATAATGGCTGAAGTCGAAGCGAGAATATTCATCACTCACATAGGAACCTGCTTGTCTCAAGTGAGTGCCCACGATTTCTCGCAAGGCCTCATGTAACAGGTGGACGGAGGAGTGATTCCGTCTGATTTTTAAGCGTCGTTGGCTATCAATATCCATAACAACCGAATCACCGATTTCAAGAGTTCCCTGACTCAATTCAATTGTGTGTAAACTCTGAGACAGAGGTGCCTTCTGGACATTGCTGATGAAGCCAGATACTTTATCACTCGTAATACTTCCGATATCGGCGACCTGTCCACCACTCTCAGCATAGAAGACCGTCTGATCAAATATTACTTGACCCTTATCACTGAGCGATGAGACCTGTTTGCCATCAACAAACAGACCAATGACCTTGCTTTGACAGGTAACGTGTTCATACCCTAAAAACTTTGATGGTTCAGTAAAGTTCATGAGGTCCTGATGTTGCTCACCCATGGACTCGCTGTCCACACGCGCCGCACGACTCATCTCTTTTTGAATCGCCATGTGTCTATTGAAGCCTTCCAAGTCAACACTGACTCCCTTTTCCGAAGCAATCTCGGCAGTCATTTCCAAAGGAAAACCATAGGTATCATACAGCTTGAAAGCTTGTTCCCCGCTAATTTCTTTTTGGTTCACTAACAGCTCTGCCAACATCTTCTCACCATCTGAGAGTGTCATGTGGAAACGTTCTTCCTCAATCATAATCAGTTTGACAATGAGATCCCTTTTCTCGTGGAGTTCAGGGTAGAAGGAGTCCATAATTTCAATCACAGTATCCACTAACTGGTACATAAAGGCTCCCTTTATTTCCAGTTGAATTCCATAGCGGATCGCACGTCGGATTAGACGGCGCAAGACATAACCCCTTCCTTCATTGGAGAAGGCAGCCCCGTCACTTAGCGCAAAAGTAATCGTGCGAATATGATCGGCAATAACTTTATAGGCCTCACTGTTTTCATCGTAAGGGACTTTGGCCAATTGAGCCGTTTTATTAATAATTGGGATGAACAGATCGGTATCGAAGTTGGTTTCACCCTCTTGAACGATGGACACTAGCCTTTCAAAGCCCATGCCGGTATCAATGTTCTTTTGAGGAAGTTCCTTGAAATCCTTACGCTCGACGCCATCCTTTGCATAGTATTGTGAAAACACGACATTCCACACTTCAAGGTAGCGATCGTTCTCAATCTCTTCGAAGAACAGCTTTTCGCCAAGGTTTTGCGGATCGTACTTACTACCACGATCATAGAAAATCTCCGATTGTGGACCGGAAGGTCCTTCACCGATTTGCCAGAAGTTGTCTTCCGATCTTAGGATGCGATTAGGATCGAGACCGATTTGCTTGGTCCAGATGTCGTATGCCTCATTATCATCGGTATGAATAGAAACATAGATGCGGTCCTTATCAAGACCGATCCACTCTTCGGACACTAAAAACTCCCAAGCGAAAGCAATGGCTTCTTTCTTGAAGTAGTCTCCGATTGAGAAGTTGCCCAGCATCTCAAAAAACGTGTGATGGCGGGCGGTCTTGCCTACGTTTTCAATATCGTTGGTACGAATCGCCTTCTGGACATTTACCAAGCGATTGGAAGCAGGCTTGATACTGCCATCGAAGTATTTCTTTAAGGCTGCGACGCCTGAGTTGATCCATAACAGTGTTGGATCTCCATGGGGGATCAGGGAGTGACCCTTTTCAACTAAGTGACCTTTGCTCTCAAAATAATCGAGAAACATTTGACGAATGACTTGGCTTGTATTTTTCTTCATCATAAACTCCTTTTCTAAACATAAAAAAACGCCCTCCTAAGGACGCAATCGCGCGGTACCACCTTACTTCACTTCTTGTGTGCAACTTATGAAGGTAACGACTTCCTACGTGAATGGTTAATTCATCTACAGAATTAGCTTTCGGTGTTCTGTGATACAACCTTTCACCTGACGGTTGCTCTCTACAATCAACATCCCACGTACTCTTTTCTGTTACGATTTATCCTATTGTATCATAAATCAAACGACATTCTCTCAATAAGTGTTGTTTTTATTTCATTGGAATGATCATTCTTTGCCCCATGAAGAAAAACCGCTTCCTCACCCATTAAAATTAATGCCTTGGAAGAGCGGGTAATCGCCGTATACAAGAGCCTTCTTTGCATCATGAACTGATGCTGTTTGGTACCCACCATGATTACGATGGGATATTCAGAGCCCTGCGCCTTATGAACCGACATACAGTAGGCATGCTTCAAATTGATAAACATGTCCGGTGTGTATTCCACGATGGTTCCTTCAAAATCGACAATCATATGATTCTTATTGTCCGAATTTTCTTCCTTCAACGTGATTTCTACCAACCGTCCAATGTCCCCGTTATAAACATGGTCATCCGGCTGATTCTTTAGCTGCAAGATCTTATCGCCCTCACGAAACAGTTGATAACCAATCTTCAATTCCCTCTTATCTTTTGCCGGGGGATTACACAGCTTCTGCAATACGAAATTGAGCGTATCAATTCCCTGACTGCCATTGTACTTCGTTGCTAGTACCTGAATATCACTGATATTGTACCCAGTATCCAATGCACTGGCGACGACTTGCGTTAGGTGCTCCAATAAATATTTGCTGGTTTGGATAAACCGTATCTCACCCTTGCACAACTCTTTATCGAAGATACCTTGACGGACACTATGTGCTAACTCGATTATCTGTGAACCACTGGCTTGCCGGTAGTTTACATCCAATACATTGACAACAAAGTGATTGGAAGCAATGAGATCGCGAATTAAAAAGCCTGGTGCCACACTTGGCAACTGATCCTGGTCACCAATGAACAAAATTCTTCTGACACGGGGTGTAGCCTTACATAAAGCGGCCATGGTCCATGAATCAACCATGGAAAACTCATCGATAATTAAAATATCACTGAGCACTGGATTGCTTTCATTGCGTCCAAAAGTATTTGATTCTAAATCCCATTCTAGTAGTGAATGAATGGTCGTGACATCGACATTGACCAATTCCTTAAGCCGTTTGGCAGCGCGCCCTGTCGGGGCACAGACGGCCAATTCATACTGGGGATAACATTCCCTAAAGAGATAAATAATGGCCTGGATAATGGTCGTTTTTCCGGTTCCTGGTCCACCGGTGATAATGCTCTTCTTTTCAAGAAAAAAACTGTTGATGGCCTTTTTCTGAGACTCATCATACTGAATGTTCATAGTTTCTTCATAGGTCTCAATTAGCTCGTCGAGATCGAACTCTAGGGGATCCAGCTCTAAGCGAGGATTCTGTGAGAAGTAGTTGGCACAGACAACTTCTGCTTCATGTTGTGTATGATGGTAAAGCCGTTGCTCTTCCTGGATGACCTTCTTGTCGTAGATAACATTCTCGAGGGTTGTTTCGAAAGTGTCTGCATCCATTCCCTTTTTATTCAACCTAGCTTGCAAGCTCTCCACTGTCGTATAGGTCGATCCCGTCTCCATGCACTGTTGCATGGTCTCATAGATCAGCAACGCGTTGAGTCGGAAAGGATGATCTAGAGGGAACTCAAGCTGCAAGGCAATCTGGTCACAGGTCTTGAAACCAATGCCATCAATGTCGTCAATCATGATGTAGGGATTTTCACTGATTTTCGCAATCGCATCCTTGCCATACATCCGCTCAATCTTCATGACCATCCTGACCCCAAGGCCCTTGGTGGTAAAGAAGGATATGGCTTCTTCCAGATTGACATGGTCGCGAATGCCTTCAATGAGCACCTGCTGGTTGGCTACTGATAACACCTTGGGATTGATATAGACGTCTTCACCATTCTTGATTCTGTTGAGAATGTCGCTACCATAAGCATCGACGAACTTCTGTGCTGATTTGAGTCCAATGCCTGGAAACAGCGAGGAACTCAAAAATTTTACGACCATGCTCTCTTCCGTGGGTAACACGGAACGATAGGAAGCGACCGTAAACTGCATGCCATAGCGAGGGTGTTCTTGATACTCCCCGCTGAGGATGTATTTGATATCTTCGGGCAGCCTGGGCAATGTCCCGTTGATGGTGAGTTGTTTTTCATTGAGATCGTCCAGTTTAAAGAGATACACACGGTAATCTGTGTGCTCGTTTTCAAAGATGAGGCGTGTCAAATAACCTTCAATTTCATACAATAAATTCAAGTGGACCTCCTAGGCAAAGAAAACTAATAGGACTCCAATTCCATTATTGAGCAGGTGGACAGTGATTGGAACCCAGATATTCTTAGAGCTCAAATAGGAATGACCCATTATGAGACCCATGGAAAAGTACTGGAAGAAAAACCATAATTCATTCAAGTTGCCCGATTCCAAAGACGCAACCATGTGCATCATCGCAAAGATGGCCGAGGAAATAACCCACCACAAGATTTGGACATTCTTCTTTTTACTAGTGACATTCATTAGTGAGTAGCGAAACGCAAACTCCTCGATGAAGGGTGCCAGTATCACGGTGGTGATAAAGGTGATAATCGGTGCCGCAAGCATCTCAGCTTCAATGAGCTCCTGATTGGCCACGGAATCACTACCTGCCAAATAGGACAGTACTACTGATAAGACGATGTTAGTAACTAAAATCACGATGTAGTAGATAGAGGCACTCTTAAGTACCTTGAACCATTTCCCTTTAAGTTCTCTAAAGTCATGTTTTAAAACTTTGGAGTTCACCCATGTCATTAGCGCTGCGGTTAAGATGCCTGTCGAGAGGCTGATCGTCATTAGCTGGGTCGTTAATATTTCATACATACTATAGCGTAGACTTAGAATAAAAATGACAATGACTTGAAATACAACCATATAACCAAGAAAAAAGAGTGCTAAGTTAATGATTCTCTTTTCAAAGGGTGTGTGCATCGAGTTTCTCCTTCAGGCGTTGTCGCAATGGAATGTCATTCTTGAAAATGACATCAATCTTCCCTCCACCTAGGACTTCATCTCCAAGGTAGAAGACAGCTTCTTGGCCTGGGGTCACGGAAGATACTTCTTGAAGCATTGTAACCTCGAGTGAATCTTCGCTGAGCCATTTCAGAGAAACCGGAATATCAGCTTGTCGGTAGCGAAACTTCGCCATGCATTCGAGGTCTTCCTTCTTGGAAAACCAATTGATGCGGGAGACTTTGGCACCGGTTGAAAACAGCCATGGATGGCTCGCTTCCTTGCCAACGTAGAGCGTATTGGTCTCTGGATCTTTTGCTACGACGAACCAGGGGCCTTTATGAGCTGATATATTGAGACCATGGCGTTGTCCTAGAGTATAATACATCACGCCTTGGTGTTGTCCTACTTTTTTCAGGGTGTCAATATCGATAATGTCCCCTTCAGTTTCGGATAGATAGTTGGTCAAAAATTCTTTATAGTGTCTTTCACCAATGAAACAAATACCAGTTGAATCCTTCTTGGTTGCGACATTGAGATCTAGTTCTAGTGCGATTTCCCTTACTTCTTTCTTAGTGACTTCCCCTAGAGGGAAAATAACGTGTTGCAGGGTTTCTTTGGGCATTTGGACAAGGAAATACGATTGGTCCTTAGTCAGGTCTTTGGCTTTACCCAATAAGCGTTCGCCATCCTTTTCGATAATACGAGCATAGTGTCCGGTGGCGAGCCAGTCAAAGCCTAGGCTTTTGGCATATTCCCAGAACTTGTCAAACTTAATAAAACGATTGCATAGAATATCAGGATTGGGTGTGTTACCCAACTTGGTTTCTTCTAAGAAGGTCGTGAAAACATCGTCCCAGTATTCTTCAATGAAATCGACACGAATAAGTGGTAGACCTAGCTTTTGGGCGACCAATTGAGCATCGTTATAGTCAAGTTCCTGTGAGCAGTGCTCCAAGTTTAAAGAAGGATTGCCCGCTGTATCGTTGTTAGCCAGGGAATCCCAATTCCTCATAAAACCACAGGTTACTTCATGCCCTGCTTTCTTCAAGAGGTAGGCAGCGACCGCTGAATCTACGCCTCCTGATAGTCCGACAAGTATTCTCAATTTCATCACCTCAAAATGAAAAGCTGTGATTCCACAGCTTAAAAGTTGCTAGTCATTGAACTCCGTTCATTGCTTGGAATAAATGCACCAATTTCCTCTTCATCATAACCTACGAGAAAAGTTTTTTCATTAAGAACGATTGGTCTTTTCAAAACCGAAGGGTTTTCTTGGATAAACTTAATGAGCTCGTTCATTGACAGTTCGTCAATATCTACGTTTGATTCCTGTATAACTTTTGATCGCTTAGAAATAATGTCTTCAGTACCATTTTCACTTCGCATCAATAGATGTTTGATTTCACTTTCATTTAAGAATGTGTGGAATATGTTTTTCTCAAGGAATTTCAGCTCATGTTCTTTCAGCCAATTTTTCACCTTGCGACACGAAGCACAGCCTGGCGATGTGTAAACAACAATCATAGCCTGTCCTCCTTTAAACCTTTTCTAACTATAAATAGTATATCACCGGATTTGCCATTTAGCAATAAATTTTGGTGATTTGCTATTTAGCTACTTGATTATACCATAATCATTTACCGATTTACATATCGTTGGTGGAATTAATGGACAAAACTGTGTTAAAATCAGGACATCTAGGAGGGTTTATGATTAAGAAAAGAATGATTTCTGCCATAAAACCTAGTGGTCATTTAACACTAGGTAATTATATAGGGGCTTTGGCGAACTTTGTAAAATATCAGGATGACTTTGAAATGATTGTTTTCATTGCCAATCTACATACCATCACTGTTCCCCAAGAACCTGACGAACTGCGAAGTAACCTAGAGGAAGCTGCGATTCTTTACCTTGCTGCGGGACTCGATCCTGCTAAGGCGACCATCTTCCTTCAATCGGACGTACATGAACATGCACAACTTGGTCACATCCTACAATGCTTCACCTATCTTGGTGAACTCAATCGAATGACCCAGTATAAAGATAAAGTGGCCAAGGGAGAAACCAATCTTGGCGTTGGCCTCTACACCTATCCGACACTAATGGCAGCCGACATACTGCTGTATGATGCACAGTTTGTTCCGGTTGGTATTGACCAGAAACAACACGTCGAGCTAACACGCGATCTGGCTGAACGAATAAACAATCGTTTTGATAAGGAACTCTTTGTGATTCCTGAACCTTTGCTGGAAGAAGTTGGCACAAAGATTTATGATTTGCAGGATCCTTCTAAGAAAATGAGCAAATCGGACGTCTCCGATAAAGGTTGTATCTACCTAATGGACGATCCTAAGAAAGCCCGCAAGAAAATCATGTCGGCCATCACGGATTCCTATGACACTATTCAATATGACCCCGAGAAACAACCCGGGATTTCCAACCTGCTAGTCATTGCTGCTTCCCTTAAAAAGGTGTCTGTTGATACTATTTTGATGGAGACACAGGGTATGCGTTATGGCGACTTTAAGAAATATGTAGCGAGTATTGTTGAGGAAACCTTAACAGACATTCAAAGTAGATATCAGGACATTAAGGCACAGAATGTATTAAACGAGGTCTTGAGTGAGGGTGCGCTTAAAGCGCGCAGTATCGCTTCCAAGAAGCTAAAAGAAGTTCAATCAACCATTGGAATTGAACTGTAGGGGGGAATTACGATGATAAATATTAGCAATGTATCGAAGAGCTATGCCAAGTCTAAAAAGGCGGTAGATAATCTATCGTTACATGTTCCGGCAGGTACTATCATGGGCTTCATTGGACCCAACGGGGCTGGTAAGACGACCACACTGAAAATGATTGCGGGTATCTTGAAACAGGACGAGGGAGAAATCAGTTTGAATGGTTTTGATATCCAAAAGGATACGATCAAGGCTAAGGAACAGTTTGGTTTTGTGTTCGATAATCCTGACTTTTTCTTACAGTTGAAGGGAATCGAGTACCTGAAATTTATTGCCGACATCTATGAAGTACCTGATGTTACTCGACAAGATACTATCTATGAGTTAGCGAGCACCTTGGAAATGACGGATGCTCTGAATGATAAAATCCAATCCTATTCACATGGTATGAGACAAAAAATCATGATCATGGGAGTGTTACTCCATAATCCAAACATCTGGATACTAGATGAGCCGCTAACGGGTCTAGATCCACAGTCTTCTTTCAAACTAAAACAAATGATGCGGGAACATGCTGATAGCGGTAAAACGGTGTTCTTTTCCACACACGTGCTGGAAGTAGCGGAAAAACTGTGCGATAAGATTGCTATTATTAATCATGGCCAAATCCTGTATGTTGGTACCCTGGTGGAACTTAAAGAGAAATACCCAGATCGATCTCTAGAAGATATCTTCCTAGAGGTGACGCTCAATGGCTAAGATGTTGCTTCTTGCGAAAGTGCTACTCAAGGTCTCTTTTGGGGGAACTTCCCAAGACCTGACATCTTCTCGCAATAAAATAACACGATGGCTGCTCTATGGTTTACTATTAGTGGCCTTTGTACCTTTGATGTTCTCCCTCTATTTCCTGTTTGATTATACGCTAGAGCTATTAATATCGATCGACCAGGTGTCGATCTTGACCAATGTTGTCTTGGCCGGAGTGACCATCATGGTCTTCGTGCTCTCCTTGTTACAGATACCTTCTATCTATTACTATGCCAGGGACACAGAGGGCATCTTGGTGTTACCCATAAAGCCACATCAAATACTGGGAGCCAAGTTTCTGACGACTCTGGTCTATCAGTATGCTCTGGTCATCTTCATGATACTACCTCTTGGAGCTGCGATGTCTGCGACCAATCCAACCATTGTCTACTATCTAGTATTACTGGTAGTTTCTATCTTCTTACCCGTGTTACCACTTCTGATTAGTTCATTGATCGTCATGTTTCTCATGAACTTTGTACCGATGTTCAAGAATAAGAACTTCATGAACATCATCATTGGTTTAGTGACCGTAATTCTGGCCGTGGCCCTAAGCATGTCGATGAACTCCATTGGTGAGGTAAGTCCAGAAGCTATTGTAGAGTTGCTTCAACAGGGTAATGATACTATTGCCGCGACGATGTTTACATTCCTACCAACGATTAATTGGGCCTCTGAAGCTTTAAACCAAATGAACTTCTTGTCATTACTACTGGTGATCATTGTCAATCTGGGCTTGTTTGGTGTTTACTGTATGTTTGCCCAAGGCTTCTTCTTAAATGGAGCTCAGGGTATCAATGAGGCGGTTCGTAGCCGGAAGAGTTTCAGTAGAAGTAGTCTTCAAAAAATGACCAATCGCCAACCTGTAATATGGGCGCTTATAAAAAGGGAACTGATTGAATTAATCAGAACCCCTGCTTACTTATTGAATTGTGTCAGTATTACTATCTTGATGCCGGCGCTATTGATTGGTCCCCTCTTCTTCTCTAACTTGAGTTCAGACGCGGACCTGGTCGCCATTCAAGAAGGATTGATGACGTTTATTAATCAGAATAACAACCTGATTTATCTAGCGGTGGTCGGTGGCTTCTTCATGGGAATCTTTAGCGGTGGGATTAATTCCGTCTCATCCACGGCTATCTCCAGAGACGCTTATCAGTTGGATGCGCTCAAATCCTATCCGATCGCAGCGAATACCATCGTCTTCAGTAAGGTCTTAACGGGCACCCTGATTTCACTCATTACGGTTGCCTGCACGGTCTTGATTGGGCTCTATGCCTTAGATCTACCTTGGAGTTTTTATTTGCTATTTATCCTGATTGCGCTGTTGTCTACGCTAGCGGTCAATATGATGATGATCATACTGGATATCGTTCGACCCAAACTGAACTGGACATCGGAGACTCAGGCTGTGAAACAGAACCTTAACTCTATGTTGTCCATCCTGTTTGCGATGGCAATTCCAGTGGCCTATGGCTTTGTGGTGTTGTATTTCGAACTGAGCATTCTCTTGAGCGTTTCATTGACACTCTTAGTGATCCTGTTGATGATGGGTAGCCTGTTACTGTTTCTTAAGCTCTATCAAAAACATTTATTCAACTACAATTAATCGGTCGTCTTGATTTTCTCCCAGGAGAATTCTTCGCGACCAAAGTGACCGAACGCTGCCGTCTTGGCATAGATCGGTCTTTTTAATTGGAGCTCATCGATCATTGAGCGAACGTTAAAGTTGAAATTCTTAGCAATAAATTGCTTGATTTCTTTGATAGACGTAGTTTCAGTGCCAAAGGTTTCAATGAAAACGGAAATTGGTTCCGAGACACCAATCGCATAAGACAATTGAATCTCACATTTGGAGGCTAGTTTTCTAGCTACAATATTCTTGGCGACATAGCGTGCGTAGTAGGCAGCACTGCGATCGACTTTGCTGGGATCCTTGGAGGAGAAACAGCCACCACCGATACGGGACATGCCACCGTAGGTATCGACCACGATCTTACGGCCTGTGGTACCACTGTCGCCAAAGGGTCCGCCTAAGACAAAGGAGCCACTTGGATTGACAAGAATAATGGTATCATCCGTCAAATAGCTACTAGGAATGACCTCATTGATTACCTCATTGATGATGAGTTCCCGTAGAGTGCTTTGTTCTATCTGGGCCTCATGCTGGGCAGAGACGATGATGGAGGACACATAGAGTGGCTTTCCATCTTCATAGGCGACCGTGACTTGTGATTTTCCATCAGGTTTTAGGAAAGTGTATTTTTGTTTGAGATCACTAAGTCTCTTCGCTAGCTTATGGGCAAGCATGATAGGTAGAGGCATGAGTTCTGGGGTCTCATCGCAGGCGTAGCCAAACATAATACCTTGGTCACCGGCGGCAGTTTCGGAATGAATGACGGCTTGGTTGATTTCAGAGGATTGCGTCGATACTTTGACGAGTACTTCGTAGTCTTCTGTGTAACCGATTTTCTTGAGGACCGCTTTGGCTAGTTCTTCATAATCAAGATTGGCCTTGGTGTTGGCTTCACCGTAGACTAAGATAAAATTATCTTTAATGGTGGCTTCGACTGCCATGTGTGAATTGGGATCTACTGCGAGTGCTGCGTCTAGGATAGTGTCGGCAATCTGGTCACAGATCTTGTCTGGGTGACCGTCGGTTACAGATTCTGATGTGAAATAGGTTATCATTCTTCTTCCTCCTTGTATAAAAAAACCTTCCGATAAGAAGGTCAGAAAATTCCGTATGTTTCTTATCGTTGTTAGCTGATCCACCTTACCCTATTTGGTAGGTTGGCGTGAGGTCACTGAGCTAACTCTCTACCTCATCTCTTGATAACAATAATAGTCTATTGGTTTTAGTGCTGAATGTCAATTAGGAAATCTTCTTCTTCCTGAAATTACCATAGATCTTCTCGCTTCTGGAAACATTGATGAAGACGTTGGGATCTAGTAGTCGGATATCATGAATGACGGAGTTGACCTCGAATTGATTCATGACCGTATATAGCATCTGCTTGTGGGTGTTGGTAAAGGCCCCTTTCGCATCTGACACTGTAACACCATGACGGGTGCTCTCCATGAGTAGACGGCTAATCTCATCGCCCTTTGTGGTTATAATAGTCAATGAGACCAGGCGGTTCCTTGAATTAAAAGTGGTGACGAGTGTGGTTGAGACAAATTGAAACACCATGGAATAAAGGGCTGCTTCGATGCCCATGAAGAATCCCGCAAATACCAGGATGCCCCAGTTGAAGAACATCACGTAGTCCCATATAGGAATATTTGATTTGTTTTGAAAATAGACCGCAACAAAATCGGTACCACCGGTGCTAGCTTCGCCGATGAGTGCTAACAGCACGGCCGTGCCGGTGAGTACACCGCCAAACAACGCGAGTAGAATAATATCATCTGACAATGAGATCACGGGAATGAAGACGCTGAAGATGGTGGTTAGCGTGAATTGCAGGATTGATAACAGCGCAAAACGTTTGCCGATAATTTTAAAGACGAGAGTAATGAGGCTACATTGGAAGATAAAATACAGTAACATGTAAGGAATTGTTATGTGTGTAAATAACTCAACTATCTTAACGACAATGAGTGAGAGACCGATAAAGCCTGCGGGGATTAGGTTCGCTGAATCGATGAAGACACGAATGGCTATCGAATAGATCAGTGCTGACATAATCACCAAGATAACAGATCTTACATTATGAATGACTTCTTTTTTGTCCATTCATAGTTCCTCCTAATGTTTCATTTACAAAAGAAAACAAGTACTTTCGCACTTGCTAGACACATCCTTCGCAGCAGCCGCTCTCACAATCTTCACAATCAACTTCAGGATAATCGTCTGAATTGTAAGTATTAGTGCCGAATTTTTCTTCGTACACAGTGGTGTCGATGGCGAAACAGTCAATTTCAACCAAGGCTCCCTTAGGCAAGCGGGATACTTCGACGGTCGAACGTGCTGGGTATGGATGGGCAAAATAGGTCGCATATATTTCATTGAAATCGTCGAATTGATCCAGATCCGTTAAATAAACCGTGGTCTTGACGATATGCCTTAGTTCCAAGTTTATCTCCGATAACAGGGCAACGATGTTCATAACAATTTGCAGTGTTTGTTCTTTGATGTCCCCATTGACCAACTCATTGTCTTTATCCAATGCGATCTGACCAGCTAAATAGACGAAGTCACCTAGCTTGATGCCTTGTGAATAAGGCCCAATGGCTTTAGGTGCATCTTCGGAAGTAATTACTTTTGATAACATTGATTCAACCTCTTTCCTTGAGAGCTTTTATAAAACAACTCCATTATATACAAAATCGGCTTTTATTCAATCAATGTGATTAAATTCATTAAGCCAATTCGGACCCTTCTGTACTTCCTGTTGACTGAGTCCATCGTAGTTGTTTTGTCGCAGCACTTCATACCCTACTACCGCCACACAATTGCTTAAATTGAGCGAGCGAGCAGTTTCACTCATGGGAATCCTTACTGCGTGGCTTTGGTGCTTATGAAGGATTTCTAGGGGGATTCCTGTCGATTCCTTACCAAACATCAGATAGATATCGCCCTCACTCTTCAGATAGTCAACATCTGAATGAGTTCTGTTGGCATACCTTGTAACATAATAACAGGTTCCCTTCATGGTTTCATAGAAATGATTCAAATCATCGTGAACAATCATCTCTAAATCATCAAGGTAATCCATACCTGAGCGCTTCAAGTGACGATCATCCAGGATAAAACCGAGGGGTTCAATCAGATGGAGCACCATCTTTGAGGCGGCACAGGTCCTCATGATATTACCAGTGTTGGCAGGGATTTCTGGTTCGAATAGAACGATATGAATTACTTTTGGTGTTTCCGCCATGTAGCTAAACCTCCATAGATGACACTTAATACAATCACGATGGTGACGACGATGCGCGTGACCATGCCACTGAAGAAATTCAGGGGTACCATGGTGATAAGGCGATCGACTCGTGGATCGAGCAGCCATAGATCGTTGGAAAAGAACACCTTGTGGAAAGCGTTCCAGAAGCCGTTGAAGTCCAGTAGCGCATAGAACACAACCAATCCTAGAATGAAGCCCACGGTACTGATGGTCTTGGTAAAGCCGTTCACGAGTGAGTAGCTGAGTCCAGATAGAAACAACCAAGCCGTGGTAATGACTAAGACAACTAGTGACACGTTTCTGACGAGGATGGCACCTTGGTAAAGGTCTTTGACGTCTACCATATGTGATATTTCTCTTTCGTTGTACATGGCAACTTCTTCTCCAGCAATGCTCACGGAAATATCTAGATCGTCGCGATTGTCTCTTAGGTAGTCCAGCAGCCCGTCAGTGGCCTTTGTGAGGTCACTCTCGGAGATGGCTAGACTCTCTGCCGTACCGTTTAACTCGTACATGTGCTCATAGTAGGGCTTACGAAAGGCATAGAAATCAATCACGGTGATAAAGACCACCAGCAAGAGCGCTAGTGACCAAAGTACGGGTAGTATTTTAGTCTTGAAGGTATTGTACATGAGCGATAATCTTTCTAAGAGCTAGGGCACGATGGGAGACCTTCTTTTTCAATTCATGGTTTTGAGCGAATGATTGTTCATAGCCATCTGGAATAAAGATGGGATCGTAGCCGAATCCATCACTGCCCTGGGGTTCCAAGGGAATTGTACCATAGACCACTTCCTGCGTATGAAAAGTGTGCCCTTGGTAGCTGAGGACCATGGCACAAGTAAAGGTGGCTCTGCGATCAGTCACATCCTTAAGCAGTTCTAGAATTTTCTCATTTTTTTGTTGTTGACTTAGGTGGCTCAAATAACGGGCCGAATAAATTCCGGGTTCGTGATTGAGTGCTCTCACTGAGAAGCCTGAATCGTCGCCGATAATGAGATCGTCTGGGAATCGCTCTTGGATTGCTTTGACTTTTATTTCAGCGTTTTCCAAATAGCTGTGCCCATCTTCGATGATTTCTTCATCGAAACCGATGTCAGAGAGACTGACGAAGTCGCCGTCATAGAGCTCCTTGAATTCTACTATTTTGTGTGGGTTGTGCGAAGCAATAATAATTCTCATACGTCTTTACCCCTTTATAGAAAAAGTACTAAACGATTGTCGTTAGTACTATTTTAACTTCTTGATCATTTTTGCTAAATAGGCATCTATCTTTTCGAGTGACTCAAGAAGGACCTGGTCTTCACCGATTTCCAGTTCATCGAAAAATGAACTGACTAGTTCTTCATGAAACTCATGATGGATACTTAAGATGTCATAAGCACTGTCCGTTAAAAGCACGTGGACAATTCTTCGATCATCGGGATCGATTTCTTTGACTACATAACCCTTTTTGATCAGCCGTTTAATGTTAATGCTCAAGGTAGACAGCGTGATATCCAGCTTGTTAGCGATGTCTGTCATGCGATTGTCTTTATCAGCATTTCCGATGGCTTCCAGTGTATGAACTTCTGAGATACTAAGATTGATTCCTTTGCTTTGAAGAAACTTCTCTTGAAGCTTAAGCACATCATTAAATACATCGACGATAATGTGATGTACTAACTCTCGAGTTTCACCCATTTTCGCGGGTTACTCTGAAAGTGCTGTTTTGACTTGAGCTGCGATGGATTCAAATCCTTTTGGATCATGAATTGCGATTTCTGATAGCATTTTACGGTTGACATCAATATTGGCAACTTTTAGTCCGTGCATGAATTGTGAATAGCTTAAATCATGCATTCTTGCGGCAGCATTGATACGAGTGATCCAAAGCTTGCGCATTTCTCTCTTAAGTTGTCTTCTATCACGGTAGGCAAAACGTAGGGAACGCATGACTTGCTCATTGGCCGTACGATATAATCTATGTTTCGAGCCATAATATCCTTTTGCTAATTTTAATGTTTTTTTGCGACGATTACGTGATGCAACCGAACTCTTTACTCTAGGCATTCTGGGTACACTCCTTCTTAATTATGTAGTAGATTTTTTATGCGCTTGTAATCGCTTGGTGAAATCAAACTACTCTTTCTAAGTTTACGTTTTTGCTTTTGTGTTTTGTTAGCAGCAAAGTGAGATACATAGGCATGCGATCTTTTCAGTTTTCCACTACCAGTGCGCTTGACTCTTTTAGCAAGAGCTTTTTTGGTCTTCATTTTTGGCATATACTTGCTCCTTCAATATTAATTACTCTTTTGTTTTCTTTGGTGCTAAGATAGTAGACATCGTGTTGCCTTCCATTGAAGGTCTCTTCTCAATAATCGCAAGATCACTGGCGCCTTCGACGAATTCATTCATAGTCTTTCTTCCGACTTCTAAACGAGTAATAAGTCTACCTCTAAATCGCATATCAATCTTAACCTTCTTGCCATCTTCTAGCCAACCTCTGGCTTGATTCAGCTTGGTATCAAAATCATGCTTATCAATGACGGGGGACAATCTGATCGGTTTTAATTCCGTAACGTGCTGGCGTTTCTTAGCCTCTTTGTTTTTCTTCTGAAGGTCGAACTTGTAGCGACCATAATCTAAGATCTTACATACGGGTGGCTGTCCACTGGGTGCGACACAAAACAAATCCAGGTTCAATGAATAAGCAGTTTCTAATGCTTCTCTGCGTAACATAACACCTAGTTGTTCACCTTCTGGGCCAATAACTAAAACCTCTTTAAATCGTATGTTCTCATTGACCAAATCGTCATTCTTTTTTCTTGTAATAGCATTCACCTCCTATTGGTTTAACAAATAAAAAAGTACTCATTGAGCACTTCTCTAATACGCTACACATCTTTAAATAGTCTATGTTTAAGCGTTTACCCATGTCCGTGTGGTCATCAGGTGAGAAGAGCACTTCTACTTTCTAAACTTGCTACTAGATAATAGCATTATCAATTGACTATGTCAACTTTTTAAAACTTCTGATCATGACGGTAACTCTTAGTAACTTAATACTACCAGTTGATTGTCAGGTAAAATGAAATAGTATTCACCGACATCCCCATTATCAAGATAGTAAAACTTTTCATATTCTCCATTCATAACCTTTGTCACTACCTCATATTCATCAAGCTCACCAAAAGTATTTTCCAAATTGTTTAGGTAATGTGTCCCAAACAAATCAAACTCAGTGTTAGAGAATCTCTCCTCCAGTTCTTCATATCCTTTGTCATCATACTGTAAATGTAACAGTTTAAGAGGACTCTCTGACCAGGACACAACAGATTCAGACTCAATTACGGTATAATCGTTACCA
Organism: Erysipelothrix sp.; assembly: GCA_012512495.1. Classification (GTDB taxonomy): domain Bacteria; phylum Bacillota_I; class Bacilli_A; order Erysipelotrichales; family Erysipelotrichaceae; genus JAAZEC01. Next base: position 2,182 of record JAAZEC010000134.1, on the reverse strand, counting down.
ATCTTGGCAGCAATTGTGTCCGTGACATCTGGTTTTTTCATACCCGAGCTACAGGAAGCTAACATCACTAAGATCAATGAAACTCTTACTATGTTTCTAAACACCATGTATCTCACCTACCTTCATTTATTTAACATTCTTAAATTAGTTGTTTTTGACTACTTCCGTGATATCCCTCAGTACGGCTTCTTTGTCATTATCATAATAGATTTCATGACGAGACGCTTCATAGCTAAAGGAACTGACATTCACGAAACCCTTCTGATGTAAAAACTCAACGGTCTGCTTGGAATTGGAAACAGAATCGTATTGCCCATTGAAAATAAAGATAGGTAAGTTTTGATCACTCTGGCGCCATTTGTTCTTAGAATAGACACTGCCCATCAACGAGAACAAATCCAAATAGCCCGCATTGGTGAATGGGAAACCACACAATGGATCATTGAGGTAAGCCTCTCTGGATTCTCTTTTGGCACTGACCCAATCCAAGTCCCCTGTCGGATTCTTGATATCTTTATTGAAGGTCTTATTCATCATGGTTTGAATCATTAGGTTTGGTTCTTTGGGTTTGGTCTTGGCGAGTGGTTTCAAAATGGTGTTCAAAAGCGGAGCTAGACTATTCTTGACTGGCACGCCCGATAACAATAAGCCGCTCACTTCTTTGGGGTACCTTTTCAGGAATTCAAGCGCAAATAGCGAACCCATGGAATGGCCTAAAACGAGGAGTTCCACTGGATAGGTTTCTTTGATCTTCTTAACCAGCTGATACAAATCACGAACCATTTTAAAATAGCCATCCTGTTCACCAAAATAGCCCATCACTCCGTCCTTAGGACTGCGACCGTGGCCTCTTAAATCTGGGCACAACACCAGACAACCTTCATTAGCTAAAAGAGATGCGAGCTCATGATACCGTTTCTCATGTTCCGCCATGCCATGAATCAATAACACTATTTTCTTCACCTGATCAGGCCGATAAATAGTACCATTCATTTGATGGTGATCAATATTAGATATTAAAATAAGCTCTTCGATACGCATGATTGTCCTCCAATTTGGTTTATTATACCATAATCCTGTGTTATAATCATTCATGCGAGGTGACACTATGAAATTAAGTCAAAGCTTTTTTTATACGTTAAGAGAGAACGTTAAGGACGAAGATTCGGCAGCCGGTAACCTACTGGTCAGAGCTGGAATGATCAAGAAAAGTTCTTCCGGGGTCTATATGTTACTACCGTTGGGATTGCGAGTCTTCAACAAAATAGAACAAATTGTGCGAGAAGAAATGGAAGCGATTGGTTCCCAAGAGCTATCCATGCCAGCACTAATACCCGAAGAGGTATACATTGAATCAGGACGTCGCGAGCTTTTTGGCGACTCCATGTTCCAATTAAAAGATCGCTTTAATAAGCCTTTTGTCTTAGGTCCAACTCATGAAGAACTATTTACAGCCGCCACCGCGATGGGGGTCAAATCTTACAAGGATTTACCTGTTTCATTGTTCCAGTTTCAAACGAAATTCCGAGATGAACCACGTCCTCGTTTTGGCCTGATTCGGGTCCGCGAGTTCGTCATGAAAGATGCCTATACCTTTGATGTGGATTTGGAAGGTCTTAACCACAACTACCAGCTGATGTTTAACGCCTACCACAAAGCCTTCCAGAGGATGGGCTTAGACTACGTGGTCGTGAAAGCCGACACTGGTGTCATGGGTGGCCTACTATCTGAAGAGTTCCAGGCACTCTCAGACATTGGTGAAGATATCCTTGTATTACATGAACCATCTGGCTATTCGACTAACCTAGAGATTGCTGGTTGTGTCATTGAAGAGAATCACGATGATTCTGAAGTACTAGAGAAAGAACTCGTTTTAACACCTAATGCTAAAACGATTGAAGAAGTCACTGATTTCTTACAGAAAGATGTTAAGAATTTCGTTAAGACACTCATTTACAAGATTGATGAAAAGTTCTATGCCATCTGTCTTCGTGGTGATCACGAGGTCAATGAAGTTAAGCTACAGAAGTTACTCGAAGCAGTGAGTGTTGAACTCGCTTCTGCCGATGACGTTGTCAAACTAACCAATGCTCCTGTTGGTTTCGCTGGACCAGTGAACCTAAAGCTTCCTATCATCATGGACCACCAACTGACGGTCATGAAGAATTTCATCGTCGGCGCG
>JAAZEC010000133.1 GCA_012512495.1 Erysipelothrix sp. | reverse complement strand
CTGGTAGCTCGTCGGGCTCATAACCCGGAGGTCAGAGGTTCAAATCCTCTCCCCGCAACCATGGTTCCGTAGCTCAGTCGGTAGAGCAGTGGACTGAAAATCCACGTGTCGTTGGTTCAATTCCGACCGGAACCACCATTGGTATCTCAAAACATCCCACATCAGCGTGGGTTTTTTTGTGCTTCTTTTCTCCTTAAAGTGATACACTGAAATAAGAAAAGGAGAAATGATCATGAAAGCTATTGGAATTAATCATTACGGATCTATTGATAATTTAGAGTTATTCGACATCCCCCTCGATCCGCTGGGTCCAACCGACGTTCTCATCGATGTCAAAGCCATCAGTATCAACCCCTTTGACACCAAACAGCGGTCCGGAGCTTACCCTGGCCATCCCAACAAGAATCGCCCACTCATCCTCGGTATTGATATGGCCGGCATCGTCAGCCAGGTCGGCGAGTCTGTCACCCACTTTCGGGTCGGTGACCTAGTTACTGGCCGTCAGAAAGCCTCCGCACAAGGGACCTATCGGGAACAGATTGTCATCTCCCAGGATCTCTTGGTCCAAGTACCAGACAATGTGATGTTGGAGTCGGCAGCCGCCCTACTCGCAGCAGGAGAAGCCGCCTATCATGCCCTGTTCACCCATGGCAACCTGGAAGCAGGTCAGAAGGTTCTGATTCACGGTGGTGCCGGAGGAGTCGGACACCTAGCGATTCAGCTAGCAAAGCTCAAGGGAGCCCACGTCGCTACCACGTCATCCCATGAACACCATGACTTCCTAAAAAAACTTGGCGCCGATGTCGTCATTGATTATCGTAGCCAGGATTTCAGAAAGCTCGTACACGATATTGATCTAGTGGTAGATACAGTTGGGGGTGAGACCCAACAGAGGAGTCTAGAGGTTCTTAGTCCAACTGGTAAAATCGAGAGCCTTGTTGGCAGTATCGATGAGCAGGATAGTAGAATCCATTACTTCAGTGCCGGTTTTACCACCGATTCACTGAGAGAAATGTTAGAGCTGATGGCAGCTGGAAAACTCTCTATCCAAATCAGGTACCTCAAACCCTTTACGCTAGAGAACGTGAAAGAAGCTCATCGCAAGCTTGAAAGCAAGCACGGGCAAGGTAAAATTGTACTGACCTTATAACCACAACAATCAGGATTTACTCCTGATTGTTTTTTTAAGGTTTATTTAAGATTAATCGTTTATAGTATAGCTATGAAGAAGGAGGGGCTTTATATGAAGAAAGCAATCGCCATTTTATTAACAGGCTTATTATTATGGAATGTGGTGTTAACCACCCAATTATCCAATAGCAATGAAAGAATCGAACAGCTGGAAAGCCGCTCGACTATCAACCAGTCGTCCAATAGCGCTGACCCAGATCGTGTTTCCATCATCGATAGCGAGACACTCGACATCCAGGACGTGGTCAATAACGTCTCCCCCGCTGTTGTGACCATAAACTCATTACAGAATAACAATGTAATCTCGAGCGGCTCAGGTGTCGTTTACTCCAAGGCTGACAATACCATCTGGATTGTGACCAACAACCACGTCATCGAAGATGGTACCAGCTTCTCAATTCTCTTCAACAACCAAGAAGTCATTGAGGCTGAGCTCATTGGCGCGGATGCCTTCTCGGATTTAGCTATACTCAAGGCTGATATCGATTTCGAGATTGAACCCATTGTCTTTGGTAATTCAACCAACCTTGAAACAGGTCAGACCGTACTCGCCTTTGGCTCACCTGGCGGCGAAAACTTTGCGGGGACGGTCACGAAGGGAATCATTTCAGGAACCAATCGTGTAATTAGTGTCGACCTCGATGGCGACTTCAGAGATGACTGGGACATGGTTCTTATCCAAACCGACGCAGCGATTAACCCAGGTAATTCTGGTGGCGCACTGGTCAATCTCAATGGTGAGCTAATCGGTATCAATACCATCAAGATTGCCGATGAGGCCTTTGAAGGAATGGGCTTTGCGATTCCTGCCAATGAAGTCGTCAATATTATTTCTCAATTAGAAGCAAATGGTGAAGTCCAACGTCCATCCTTGGGTGTTTCCGTCTTCTCCATCAGCGATGTGAACCCGTACACACTTCAAATGTATGGTATCAAGGAAACGAGCGGACTCTATGTCAATGAAGTCATAGAGGATAGCCCAGCCGAAGTTGCCGGTGTTGTAGAAGGCGACATCATCACCAAGGTCAATGACGAACTGATTGAATCGTTCTCACAATTCAGAAGAATCCTCTATTCCCATGAAGAAGACAGCATCATGGTGCTTGAGATCATTCGGGATGGACAAACCATTCAATTGGAAGTCACCCTCTAGTTTATTAAGGAGCTACTAGCTCCTTTTTTAATAGTCTCACCGTAATATTGTGTTTTAATATTAGTAACCAGAATATCTTTACAAGAAGAAAGGAGATTTTACACCATGACTACCACACAAAATACGTGGTTTACTTGGAGAACAGCCTTGAGATTATTAACCATGTTAATAATGTTTTTGAGTGCCAACGATGGTATCCGTTATAAGAATGTTTATGATACTATTCTCTATTCTATTGTTTTTATTGGAGAAGCTTTCTTGCTGTTTAAAGAATACAACAAACACTCTAAGCAATAAAACAAGGGCTTTGTGTATAAGTCACATATTGCCTAATGACAGTCTAAAAAGCACCCTTATATTTATCAAAGATACGGGTGCTTTTAAGTAGCAAAGAGTTATTAAATGTCTATTTTGAACTTACTAGAAGCTTGATAGCTTGATCAATCCTGTTACTAGATTGGAGGGGTTGAACTTCCTCAATGGATTGAATTAAATTATCAGTAGTTATAAGAGCAATCACTTTGTCTATACTAGCACGAGTAGCACGAAGTTGTATTACAATATCTTCGCAACTGCGATTTTCTTCCATCATTTTCAGGGTACCATTCATTTGTCCCTGGGCTCTTTTAAGTCGATTAATTGTGTTACGATTGCATTTCATTTTATGTCCTCCAATTAACTTCACATGAGTTTCGTTTTAAATCAGTCCGTGCCCATACAATTCCTATAACAATAAGCACCAGTGATATTAACTTGTAAGGTAATCCTGCCATCGGTAATACCATGACAGAAAACGTGATCCCTAGTGTCGCAAACAATGAAATAACACATGGTGTGCAGCCATAGGTAAGTAGCCCAAACAACACAGCAATATATGACAATTTCTCACCATGTAACATTGCTTTTTTAGCTTGGAAGAGACCCTCACTTAGAGCTAATAAAACACCACTAAGTGTTGCCATCATAAAATTTAAAATTACGTTGGTAATCACCAACCCTATTCCATAGGTTACCATCATTTCCTTATAAGGCATGTTTAGGTAGTCAACTATTAAATAAATTAACATGAACAATAGCGAAAAGAGGATGACTCTACTTTTCTTGACTACAAAAGACTCATCCTGATTAAAATTAGGGTTAAGCGTTACTTGCTTCATCAACAAATACCTCTATTGGTTGGTTCCCAACAAACGAATGACTATCATTTATCACAATATGAGGAACACCAGATACGCCGTACTTTGTTGAAAGTGCATTGAAGGTCTGAGCTTCTACCATTTCTGCTTGAATATTCTCATTAAGCATCGCCATTTGGTGTGCTTTATGAACAGCTCCTGGGCAATGTGGGCAACCTAAGGTTATAAACACCTTAATATTGGTAGGCTTATCAATAGCTTTAATCTTCTCTTGAATGTCCATCGGAAGACTAGAAGCTTTCTGACCCATTTCAAGTGTTAAAGAAAGTAAAGAATTAATTTCGTGGCCCAAAGGAACACCAGCAAAACGAACACCATGATCTTTTTTATCACTATCAAGTGCGACAATCGTCGGCGTAAGTGAAACATTGTACTCCATTGCTAGATCTTGGTTTTGATCAATATCAACTATCTCAACGTTGATCAGATCAGAAATTTGAGAGTACTCACTCATTAGTTGAATTGTTTCATCAACGGTTGGTGCACCTTCCTTTGTAAAGAGAACAAAGTTCACCTCTTTTGTCATTGGTTGTAGCAATTCCTTGATTTGACTAATAATTTCTTCATTAAATATTTTTTCCATAATTTTATCCTTTCAATTGATTGATATACGAGTTAGCGTCGAGTGCAGCAAGCGCACCATCGCTCGCCGCTACAATAATTTGCTTCTCACTAGTACTTACATCGCCAATAGCATATAAACCAGCCATCGATGTTTTCTTAAACTTATCTACCATCACTTCTTTATTTTCATTAAGATCAACCATATCACGTACTAAGGAAGAATTGGGATTAAGTCCGATTTCAATAAATAATCCATCAACAGCGATATTTCTATGACTATTAGACTGATTTGATTGAATCGAAATAGCCTCTAATTTTTCACTACCCATCAATTCTTTGACTTCATATCCTAAGAATATTTCAACATTCTTCAAAGAGTACAACTTATCAATCAGTGGTTGATCCGCTCTGAATTGACTTCGATGAATCAAATAGACCTGCTTGCTAAGTTTACTCAGGTCGATCGCGGCTTCAACAGCTGAATTACCACCACCCACAACGGAAACAGTCTTATTAGCAAATAATGGCGCATCACAGATTGCACAATAGGAAACTCCTCTATTAGCAAAATATTCTTCTCGATCTAAGCCTAAATGTCGAGGGGTACCACCAGTCGCAAGAATAACTGTCTTAGACGTAATTTCTTGATTGTCCCTTGTCGTTACTGTGAAGTGGTGATTATTCTTAACTATTTTGGTGACTTCTGTTTCAGAGTGATACTCAACATTAGCATCTAGAACATGTTTTAAAAATTGTTGACTAAGCATTGGACCACTTAGATGAGTTGAACCTAAATAATTGTCCACATCTGTTGTATTAATGAGTTGTCCACCAGTTTGTATCCCAATCAGTAAGACCTCAAGTCCCTTGCGTTT
>JAAZEC010000019.1 GCA_012512495.1 Erysipelothrix sp. | reverse complement strand
TTGTTGCAAGTTAACATGAGCTGAATTAAAGAGTTCCCGTTATAAATTCAACTAAAAACTACTCCCTAAAGTTTCAGTGCTACTCTTAGATTCAGAGTGTAACCTAACGAAAAAACCCTAATAGTAATCGAGTAGGAGACTAGTCATTAGCTGACTAGTCGACCTCTCAGTCAAGTAGACCAGGTGAATTTCACCCCTAGGCTCTCACAGAACCGTACGTGAATCTCTCGATTCATACGGCTCTTATCATCCACCTTATGGTGTCCATCCGAGAACCCAATGCGCAAACATTCTGGGTTCTCTTTTTGCGATGTCTTTCAACCATTCAACTGCCCGTCTTCGATGCCCCCTGAATCGTTTGTATTTCTGCATTGCCCATAGGACTAGCCTTCTGTTCAAGCAGTCCATGGTGTACTTCATTGCTGAAGGGCAGTATTTCTTGAAGTAATTCAGCCATCCACGAACCATCGGATTAATTGCTTCTGCAATCATCTCAATTTTGCTTCCTGAAAGATGGTGCAGGTTCATCGCCTTCACCTTCTTTCGAAATGCTTTTCCCGATTTCAAACTCACTGCCGGAAGGAAGTTGAACTGCAATCTGCCCAGCTTGTCTTTAATGAATCTTTTCTGGAAGGTATATCCCAGAAAGTCAAAGCTCGTCACTGGGTACTCTTTTGTTCTGTCCTTATCCTGGCAATACACTATCTTGGTTTTCAAGGGATGGATCTCTAATTTACACTCCTTCAGCCGTTTTTCCAGACTGGTCAGAATTTCCAATGCTTCTTTCTCCGTATTGCAGTGAATAATGGCATCGTCGGCATACCTTTCAAACGGTGCATCTGGATAACTTCTCGCTATCCAGACATCGAACGCATAGTGCAGAAAGAGATTAGCCAATACAGGACTGATGACACCGCCTTGCGGTGTTCCACATTCCCTTTTTGTCACTATGCCGTTCCCATCCATGAAAGGCGCCTTCAGCCACCTGTCCACATAGATTTCTATCCAGGGTTCTTTTACATGCTTGCGCACGGCTTTCTTCAGGAGCTCATGGTCGATATTGTCGAAAAGCCCTTTAATGTCAAATTCTATGACATAGTTGAACTTCCAACACCTTTGCCTAGCTTGTCCAACTGCGTCAATGGCTGACTTGCCCGGTCGGTATCCGTAGGAATCCTTGTGGAAGATTGGCTCGACATACGGTTCAAAATATAACTTCGTGACCATTTGAGCCACTCTATCTCCGATAGTCGGGACCCCTAATTTTCTTATTCCACCCGTCTTCTTGGGAATTTCCACCATCTTTACCGGTGGTGGAAAATAACTGCCAGAACTCATCCTATTCCAGATTTTATACAGGTTTCCTTTCAGGTCTTCTTCGAATTTTTCGAAGTTAACACCGTCAATCCCCGCACTTCCTCTGTTTGCCTTTACTCTTTTGTATGCAGTCATCACAACTTGTTTGGATATTACATAAGGTTTGCTATTAATCATTAAATCCTCCTGTTTCCAGTTGTTCAAGATTCTAGCTGAATAATACAACCCCTTCGCTCCATTGCCATTACAGCAACTTCATCACTACTACGGATTGTTCCGCCCCTGTATGGTGCATCGCTATTTCGACCTCGCCTTTCTGTAGCTTGTGTCTTTTCACTTATCATCACCATCCAGGTTCCTGTGTTCCACATCAAAGCCTGTCATGTGCTCATGCCTTCTTCATACCGGTTGCCGAACAGACAGCATTTTCAGGGCAGCTTCTGTTCTCCTCCTTGGATAGTGGCGGAATCCAAGTTTTGACAACATTTTATGCTATCGATACCTCGACAAAGGTTCACTTTCGTTCATCTTCACATGACTTACGTGACTATTTTATATAGCCTTTTCCTTATCGCTCACTAACCACAGCTCTTAACTGCAGCAGCATAAGGTCGTTTGACAAGTTTTCCTGACCAATCCTTGCCGAAGGGCCTTCCTTCATCTTTGATGCAGCTTTACACAGCACACCACCACCGTGCGTACCGTTCGGTACACGGCGGTTCTCTAGTTTTCACATATTTTCAGATAGTAGTCAGCCATGGACATATAGCCAAGGCTGGCTATTTCTTTGTTTGTAAGCACACTATTTAGCAT
>JAAZEC010000132.1 GCA_012512495.1 Erysipelothrix sp. | reverse complement strand
ACGTGCCGGTCGAGTTCTTGCCAAGCTTGGTGGAATCAATGAGTCCGATTACTTTTTCGGCTCGCGATAACATGAGCTTCTTGAGTTCGACTTCATAGAAATTGAAATCGGTAATACCCGAATGCATATTAAAGCCGTGTCCCGAGAAGAAGGCGATATCGACGTTGATGTAATTCAACATGTCCTGTGCTAAGAGACCTTCGATGGATCCTGATTTTTTGGTGGCAATCCCTCCGATTAGAATTACGGTGACCTCGGGCATTTCCTTGAGGGCGAGCAGAGTATAGATGCCATTGGTGACGACGGTCAAGCGACGGAACTGGTGAAGGTGTTGTGCTAGCGTCAGGCAGGTTGTTGAGGCATCCAGCATGATGGCCATGCCATCTTTGATGTAGCTCAAGGCTTCCGAGACGATGCTTTCCTTTAATAGAGTGCTTTCCTGCTCTCTCAAGTGAAAATTAGTGTAGTTGAAGGCTTTATTTTCGATTTGAATAGCACCTCCATAGATTTTCTTAAGGTGCTTCTTCTTGTGAAGGTAGTTTAAGTCATTTCTGATGGTTGCGGCCGAAACTTTCAGCTCTTCGATCAGGTCATTGGTTTGAACGCTACCTTTTTTTTCTAGTTGATCCATAATGTATTCGTGGCGGTGGTTTGCTAGCATATTAATCATCTCCTTAAGATATTATACTCCAAACAACAACAAACGACAAAGAAACACAAATTTAACCAGAAATGATTCGTGAATCTTGAAGTTTAGACGAAATTAGCATACCATGAGAGATAGAGGTGAGAGCGTGAGAAAGAAAATTGTTGGCTCAAGCTGGAAGATGCATATCAATTCATTTGACGAAGCTTCTACGCTTGCCCAAGGTATTGCTGAAAGGCTCGGAAGTGAGGAAGAGGTTGACCTGTTTATCCTTCCCGCATTCCCGTTAATCACCATGACCAAGGCGATGTTTTATGGTACCAACATTAAGTTTGGTGCCCAGAATATTGCGGTGGCAGAGAAGGGAGCCCATACGGGTGAGGTTCCTGTCAAGTTGGTGAAGGAGTTAGAGTGTGCCTATGTGGAATTGAATCACGCAGAAAGACGCTCCATGTATAATGAAACAGATGAAATGACGGCTATTAAGGTCGGCTTGTGTGAGCAGTATGGTTTGACTCCCATTGTCTGTATTGGTGAAACCAGTGAAGATATTGAGAGGGATCGCTCGCGAATGACCTTGCGTACACAGATTCTATGGGCCTTGGAGAATGCTTCGCCTGCTTTTCGTGAGCAGATTATTTTGGCGTATGAGCCCGTCTGGGCGATTGGTCAAGCCGAAAGCGCCAGCAAGGAGTATATTGCTAAGACGCATAAAATGATTCGCGAACTGGTGAAGGCTGATTTTAATGAAGACTTGTCTAACAAGATCCGCATAATTTATGGTGGCTCGGTTAGCCCAGAAACGGCATTACAACTGAGTGATGTGGAAGATGTGGATGGACTCTTTGTGGGTCGCTTTGGTTTACAGGCAGAAAACTTTGAAAAAATAGTGAATAACTTTAAAGGAGAATCACGATGATTAGTGCAATTTTGGTATCACACAGCTCGAAAATTACCGATGGACTCAAGGAAATGATTGAGGAAATGACAGGACGCTCAGAAGACATCAACATTGTTTCCGTTGGTGGAACTGAAGATGGCCGAATTGGCACCGATCCTATCAGGATTCTGGAAGTGATTGAACAGGAAGCTGCTTCGGACAATATCTATCTTTACGGAGACTTAGGTAGTGGTATTCTTAGTATTGAAACAGCACTGGATTTGATTGGTGAGGAAGAGTTAAGAAACAAGACCCACTACATCAATGGTCCGCTGGTTGAGGGAGCTTTTGCTGGCATTATTCAATGCCTCGTCGATTCTTCGCCAGAAGCTGTCCAAAGAGAGGTTTTAAGTAGCATACATATGATGCTAGAAGACAATGATTAATCAATCATAAAGGAGGAAAATATGAAAAGATTAATTAATGATGGCTATGATGTCGTCGAAGAAATGCTAGATGGTTACGTTAAAGCACATCCAGAAGATGTTCGCTTGAGCGACGAAAATGAACGCGTTGTAATCAGCAAGCATCTTAGTCCAACCCCTAAAGTGGGTCTCGTCTTTGGTGGTGGCTCGGGCCACGAACCGCTTTTCTTAGGCTATGTAGGTAAGGGTGTCGCTGACGCTGCCGTTATCGGTAATGTTAACACCTCACCTGACCCAGTGACTTGCTACCAAGCAGTCAAAGAAGTAGACCAAGGAAAAGGCGTCTTGTTCTTGTATGGTAATTACCAAGGTGACGTTATTAATTTCGATATGGGTGCTGAAATGGCAGCCGATGAAGGTCACCGTGTTGAGACTGTTCTTATTACGGATGATGTTTATTCATCGACAGTTAGAGAAGAACGCCGTGGTGTTGCGGGTGATGTCATTGTGTTGATGGCTGCCGCTGCTGCTGCGAATGCTGGTAAAGATTTAGATGAAGTTAAGGCTGCTGCTGCTCATGCGAATGATAATACATACTCGCTAGGTGTTGCGTTGTCCTCTTCCACACTTCCTGTCACGGGTAACAAGATTTTTGAAATCGGTGAAGATGAAATGGAAGTCGGCATGGGTATCCATGGTGAACCAGGCATTATTCGCAAGAAAATTGAACCTGCTGATCAAGTTGTCGATGAAATTCTATCGCACATCTTCCCAGACATGGATCTAAAAGCTGGCGAAGAAGTCGCAGTGTTGATTAATGGTCTAGGCGCATTGCCTTTGATGGACCAATATATTATGTATCGCCGGGTACATGATGTTCTTACTGAAAAAGGAGTTAAGATTGCTAAATCAATGGTCGGTGACTATGCGACTTCCATGGATATGATAGGTGGCTCAGTCACGCTAGTAAGACTTGATGAAACATTAAAAGAGCAACTCAATGCACCATTTGCTGCTCCATACTTGAAACAGTAACTTAGAAGGGAACCACATTCATGCTAGTATTAAATAAACAGTTTTTTGTTGACAGTCTACTGTCAATGGCAGAGTTAGCTGAAGAACAAAGGGATCACTGGACAAAACTCGATTCCGACATCGGTGATGGCGACCATGGCATCAATCTCAGCATTGGCTTCCGTGCCGTTGCTAAGCAATTGGAGACGCTGGACTTTGAAAGTACCGATATAGCCTCTCTCTATAAGAAGGTAGGTATGACACTACTTTCTAAAGTTGGTGGTGCATCGGGACCACTCTATGGCTCCTTCTTCATGAAGGCAGGTACACATCTTGATGGAGAGCATGAAGTGGACTTCAAACAATTCACTCAAATGATTCAAGACGGAGTTGATGCGATTGCCTTTCGTGGCAAGGCCAGCTTGGGCGATAAAACCATGCTCGATGCTTTTCTTCCAGGACTTGAGGTCCTATCTCACAGTGATTTAGAAAATGAACCATTGGCTTCCTTTGAAGCCTTCGTTGCTCGCATGAAATTAGGTTCCGATGAAACCATTCCACTCATTTGTAAGAAGGGTCGTGCTGTACGGCTGGGTGAAAGAGCGATAGGCCATCGTGATCCAGGTTCCGAATCAGCATGGATGCTGATGAATGTCTATTTAGAACAACTCAGAAAAATAGTTTAATTGAAAGGATTGATATTATGAAGATAGCTTTTGGATGTGATCCTAACGCTTCAGAGATGAAAAAAGCTCTGATCGAAGTAGCAGAATCACTCGGCCATGAAGTCAAGGATTTCGGATCAGATGATCCAATTTATGCCAACACGGCTATTGATGTCGCTAATGCGGTTGTCTCCAAAGAGTATGATCGTGGTGTTGTCGTCTGTGGCACAGGAATAGGGGTTTCTATTTCGGCCAATAAAGTAAAGGGTGCTTATTGCGCACTCATTACCGATGTCTACCAGGCTCAGCGGGCCACACTCAGCAACAATGCGAACATGGTCGCATTAGGAGCACAGGTGACCGGCATTGAATTAGCGAAATGTCTGGTTAAGGAATACTTATCTCACAGCTTTGATCCTGAGAGTCGTTCTAAACCTAAAGTCGATCGTATCTCTGCATACGAACAAGAATAAACGAAAGGGTTGGCACTGCCAACCCCTTCGTTTTTTTATATCCACTCATTAAACTTTTTCTTATAAATGGTCTTGATAAACTGAACCGTCAGAGCATAAGCAATACAAAGCAGTAGTAGCCAGACACCATATTGAGGTGGTAAGTGACTCATATCAAGAGCAATCGCAAGATCGCTAAAGCCAATAATGAGAGCAATGATGACCACCATCCCCGTCGAAATCAGTAAGGAGACAGAAGGGAAGCTATCAATGAAAGGACGCTTCGCAGTCCGAATTAAATAGATAATCAACACCTGAGACACAGTCCCAAACACAAACCAGCCTGCCCAGAAGTAGGGAGCTAAACTCGCATCATTAAAGCCCATGATATACCAGAGAACGATAAAGCAGAGGACATCAAAGATTGAACTAACGGGTCCCATCACCATCATAAAGGTCTCGATGGATTTTGGTTTCCATTTCTGAGGAGTCAACACATACTCATCATCGACATTGTCAAAGGGAATTCCTAATTGGGAAAAGTCATTGAGCAGGTTTTGAGCCAACAGTTGAATAGGTAGCATGGGAAGGAAGGGTAGGAACAGGCTCGCAATAATGACCGAAATCATGTTACCGAAATTACCACTCACGGCCATCTTGATGTACTTCATCATATTGCCAAAGGTGTGACGGCCTTCAATGACCCCTTGTT
>JAAZEC010000131.1 GCA_012512495.1 Erysipelothrix sp. | reverse complement strand
GTGGTCTATATTTGGACAATACAAATGAGTTTTAATACGAATCGAATTACCGAAGTAGCTGAAGAGAAAACATTTTATGACAGCATTTCAAAATGTTTCAAACTTATAAGCGAAGGCACATAATACGCATAGGATGATAGCAGTTAGGTGCCTTATTTTTATGGGCTTTGGACATTGGAATGAAGGGGAAAAGAATGAAACTATTACTCAATCTTGTCCGTAAGGACTTCAAGAAAAACAAGGTAATCACAACTGTCTTGACGGTATTCCTGATAATTTCAACCCTTTTCATGGCCGGTGGCTTAAGAATCGCTGGCACCATGATATCTTCAATGAATGGGTTAAACGAAACAGCGGTAATAACCGATTATCTTCAAATGCATAAGGGAACCTATGATGAGGATGCGTTTAATCACTTTGCTGATAGCCATGACTATATTGAGGCTTCGCTGATTGTTGAGATGTTAAATATCAGAAATGCTAACATCTCATATCAAGGTGAAACCTTAGAGAAATATCTGATGGATAACGGGTTCGTTGTGCAGAATGATGAATTTGATTTTCTCTTAGATATGGACAATGAAATCGCGGTAGTTGGTGAAGGCGAAATCGGGGTTCCCGTTTATTATGCGCAAGAGCTAGGCGTCAAAGCCGGAGATGTTTTTACCATTCACGAGGGTGACTACAGCAAGGAACTGACTGTAAAAACAATCATCCGCGACTCATCAATGAACCCAGCTCTAACATCGTCAAAACGTTTTCTAATCAACCAGGAAGATCTTGACGACATTAGCCAACACACAGGGGAATGGGAGTACCTGTTCGAATTCTTGTTAGCAGAGGGTGCGTCTACATCAGTCTTGGAGAAGGACTATATGGATGCGGGTCTGCCATCGAATGGTGTTGCGCTGACAGGTAGTGCTCTAACCTTGTTGAACACTTTCTCCTATGGCATTGTGGCCTTCATCATAATTGCTATTAGTATTATTCTAATACTGATTGCGGTTTTGTGTTTATCCTATATTATTCGGGCGACCATGGCGGAAGAGAATTATACTATCGGTGAAATGAAATCCATCGGTTTCCCACAAAAGGCAATTAAGCAGTTGTATCAGATGAAGTATTTAATGCTCATCTTAATAGCGGCAGTGATAGGTTATCTGCTCGCAATTCCGTTTGGTGACTTCTTCTCATCCTCGATTGTGTTGTACTGTGGATATGGTAACAGCGAGTGGATGAAATGGGTTTTCCCATTCATCGGTGTAGTCCTACTGAGTCTGATCGTCATCCGTCGCTGCCGTAGAATCATTCACAAGAATCTAAAGAGCACGGTTTTGGAGCTGATGCGCGGGGAAGAAAAGATCAAAAAGGAAGGCCATTATTCTTTACCAACGAAAGGGTTGAAATATCACAACTTAACCATTGCCCTTGGGGAACTGAAGTGTAAGTGGAAGGAATATGTGGTTATCTTCTTTATATTCGCGGTCTCATCGTTCTTGATCCTATTACCAATGAATATGAAGAATACGATCGAAAATCCATCCTTCATGACCTACATGGGTGTAGGGGAAAGTGATATCCGCATTGATATCCAATACAGTGAGAAGTTGGTGGAACAAAAGGAAGCGGCTTTAGCCCATCTGGAAAATGATCCCCAAATCAGTAAATACGCCATCTATCAGAATGGTTACGTACAAATTCAAAACGCGGAAGGGGAGTTAGATTACCTTCGTGTGGAGAATGGTGACCAATCAGTTTTCCCACTAGAATACCTTGAGGGTAGCGCACCAGTAGACAGCCAGGATATTGCGCTTTCTTATCTGGTAGCGAGTGAATCAGGAAAAAAAGTAGGTGACTCACTGACAGTCACTTATCAAAAAGAAGAACTAACCTTTAGAATCTCCGGCATCTATCAGGATGTTACTTACGGTGGTAAGACATCCAAAGCGTCCATTGATTTTGCTGAAGATGATGTGGAAGTCTATATCATTTATGTGGACGTTAGTGATGATGTCACTGTCGAGAAAAAAACGGATGAACTCCGTAGTGTTCTGAGCGACAGTAAAATAACACCGGTTCAAGATTTTATTTCCCAGACACTAGGCGGACTTATGGATAATATGGGATTAGTGGAACGTGCGGCTATTCTGATTTCGTTTCTGTTAATCACACTGATTACCGTGATGTTCTTACAGCTTATTACAGCAAGGGAACACAGTGCCATCGCTATTAAGAAGGCGATTGGCTTCACGAATCGAGATATTAGGATACAGTTAGGGATACGGATTCTTATTATTCAATTTGCGGCTATTATCGTGTGAACAATACTCTCGAACACTTTGGGAGAAGCCATCTTTGGGTTAATGTTGTCTACGATGGGAGCGTCTAAAATTACCATGATCGTTGAACCGATTGCGGCCTATCTGATTTTCCCAGCAGCGCAATTGCTGATTGTCCTAGTGGCCGTGATTGTAAGTACCAGAGTTGTTAAAAACTACCATATTAGAAACCAAATAATGGAGTAAGGAGCCGAACCATGATAAAAGTTGAACGGATCAGTAAATCATTTAAAGACACACAGGTATTACACAGTATCTCTTTTGAAATTAAACAGGGCGATTTCGTCGCTGTGATGGGACCTTCTGGTTCCGGTAAGTCAACGTTGCTCTACAGTGTCAGTGGAATGGATAGCTTGAGTGAGGGTAGCGTGTTGTTTGAGGGTGTCAATCTATCACAGATGCCAGAGGATGAACTATCCAAGTTCCGGCTGACCAAGATGGGCTTTGTCTTTCAGAATGCGCAGATGTTAAAGAACCTGTCTATCTTTGATAATATTGTTCTCCCTGGTCTAGTAGCAAAAAAAGAATCAGCTGCTGACATAAGGAAGCGTGCTCTAGAATTGATGACACGCATGGAGATCGAAGGAATCAAGGACCATGATATCCGGGAAGTTTCCGGTGGACAATTACAGAGGGCTTCCATTTGTCGTGCCATGATTAATAATCCTGATATTTTATTTCTAGATGAACCGACAGGTGCTCTGAATTCTAGTGCGACCGATCAAGTGTTACAAATCTTGGATGATTTGAATCGTGAAGGAATGACCATCATGACCATTACCCACAATCCACATGTCGCTCTTCAAGCAAAGAAGGTTATCTATCTAAAAGATGGCCAGATTGCTGCCAGTAAGGAATTCATGGCCGATGAAGATCGTGTACAGGTACTGGATGAGTTGTTGAAGGAGTTTTAATAACAGTGCTCTAGGCAGAAAGTTGTTCAAACATGAAAAAACTAATTAGTAAGCATTACCTCAAGTCCTTTTATGTCATCACACTCTTGTTCAGCATTCCCTTGCTGGCATTGCATTTTGTATTTCAGGATCTTGGAAAGTATTCGGTGTCATTGACACAATTAGCGCCAGCATTAGCGGTAGTTGCTATTTCGATAGCATTGAGAGATAGAAAGATTATCAGCGATATAGGGGAGAAGTTTTTCCTAGATAAGACAACTCTCAAATGGTTGATACCTGTAGTTCTTATTCCTGCTTTATGTATTGT
>JAAZEC010000130.1 GCA_012512495.1 Erysipelothrix sp. | reverse complement strand
ATCGTTGTGGCAACTCATTATTGGTAGGTGGGAAATAGGCAGAGGCGACTGCGATCTTATCACCACGAATTATGACCGCACCATCGTGTAATGGCGTGCTGGTCACAAAGATGGAAGTCAACAGTTCCTTGGTTACGATTGAATTCAATGGGGTCCCTGTCTTGGCGAAATCTTCCAAGGTTTGGCCCTGTTCAATGGTAATAAGTGCTCCGGTCTTTGTCTTAGAGAGTTCCCCCACCGCATCGACCAACTCAACAATGAGTCTTTCTCGTTCGTTGCCGCTAAGTGTCGAGAGCGAAGTCAAGACAGAAGTCTTGCCGACTCTTTCCAAGAGCGAGCGAATTTCGGGTTGGAAGATAATGACAACGGCTAAAAAACCCCAATTCAATAGATAGTCTAGAATGAAATTGAGAGTCGATAATTGTAGTAGTCCGGCTAATATTTTGACGATAATGACGATTAAAATACCTTTGATAATTTGGATTGTCCTGGCGTTACCACGAAAAATCATTAGTAAATAATGAACTAGCAGCCATACAATACCAATATCTAAGATGACGCGTAACACATCGATGACCCGATAAATCCATGTCCAATTCACTAAGTGCGTCCTCCTAACTGGTGTGTTTAATTATATCACGATAACGCTTTCTATTAAACCTCTACCAACTCGTGAATCCACGGTGGCCTATGCTATAATTAAGTGCGAAAGAGGAAAACTATGGAAACAATACAAATAGGCGATAAAGAAATAACCCTAATAAAAACAGCGCACGTGTCCAAGCAATCCGTTGACGAAGTCAAATCCGTCATCGATCAAATACAGCCAGATACCATCTGTATTGAACTGGATGAACAGCGAGCCCAAAACCTGTTTAAGAAACAGGACTATTCCGATATGAAACTATCCACCGTCATCAAGGAAAAGAAGATCATTTTAGTCGTCGTGAACTACATCTTGGCCCAGTATCAAAAGAAGATGGCCGACCAAATGGAAACAGGTGTCGGCGATGAAATGAGGATGGGTGTCACCCTGGCAAAAGAGATTGGTGCTAACGTCTCCTATATCGACCGTAACATCCAGATCACCTTCAAGAGAATCTGGTCCCTACTATCCTTCTGGGAAAAGCTAAAGCTGATTGCACTGGTGATCGGCTCACTCTTCGAGAATGAAGAAATCAGCGAAGAAACCATTGAAGAAATGAAACAACAGGACATCTTGGATAGTGCCCTGAAAGAAGTGAGCACGGAGTTTCCAACCGTCGCGGAAGTACTTATTTTTGAGCGAGACCGCTATATGGCACAATCCATCAAGAACAGTCCCGGCAACAAGATTGTCGTAGTCATTGGGGCGGCCCATGCGCCTGGTATCATTAAGCACCTCCATGGGGAAGACATTGATATCTCAGCCTTGGAAGTCATTAAGGAACCCTCTTGGCTCTCTAAGCAAGTCAAATGGCTACTACCCGTCTCAATCGTGCTCTTGGTCTTTGTGACGACGGGCTTTAACTTGGATGGCCTGATGCGCCTGTCGGGCTGGTTACT
>JAAZEC010000129.1 GCA_012512495.1 Erysipelothrix sp. | reverse complement strand
TATTCGGTTCATTTAGAACGATCCAGTACTTCACCCGATCGCCAAAGTTCTCAAAACAAACCCTCGCATACTCCACGAAATCCTCAACAATTTGCCGTGACTCCCAGCCATCATACTCGTCCTGTAAAGTCTTAGGAAGATCCCAGTGATAAATCGTGACCATCGGCTCAATGTTATATTTGAGACACTCATTAATCACGTTATTGTAGAAATCAATCCCAAGTTGATTAATTTCACCACGACCCTGTGGCAAAATTCTAGGCCAAGAAATCGAAAAACGATACGTCCTCAGACCCTGCTCATGCATTAAAGCAATGTCTTCCTTGTAACGGTGGTAATGGTCAGCAGCGATATCGCCATTGGTTCCCTCAAAGGTCTTTCCAGGCACTTTCACCCATTCATCCCAAATCGAGACTCCCTTACCATCAATGTTGTAGGCACCCTCCACTTGGTAAGCCGCCGAAGCGCTCCCCCATAGAAAATCCTTCCTAAACATCTGCTTGATAGTCCACCATAAAGTTTAGGGACGCTCCATACTTACTCGCTTTAATTACTTTCTTCGCTACTTTCACAGCGGACTCTTCATCCGGATTCACTCTGAAGAACAACTTCATGCCCTCCTGTTTCACCCATTCAAAACTCACACCCTCATAGGTCTGAGCATCAAACAGCTGCTTAATAAACTCCCTCTGTAAGGGACTAAACACAATAATCATTCTACATCCCCCTCTTTCGCTGACTTCAAAGATTGGTTAATCTGATATAAACGCATCTTCAGTTTCTTCTTAGCCGAAGAGTTAACAAGCGGAAAACTAAACAGCTTATAGTTGAGGTCGATGGTCTTCTTATTCGATGTACCCTCCTCACTCAAGGTCACCTTCGTCTTATTTTCACCCTGGCGCTCAAGCCAATAAGTTGATTGGATCATCTGTTCACCATACTGACTCACAAACTCAATCCGCTCATTCTCTATCAACTCGCTCACCCTCTGTTCCACAGGAATAAACGACTTCATGTATTTCATCGTTGTTTGATAACGATGATTCAACAAGCGCTCAGGTGAAATCTTGAATTGATCGGTGAACAGCTTAATGATGAAATCATAAACTTCTTCATTGTTATGGGGCATCACTAAAGATACTTTAATCATTTTCATTTTCCTTTCTTATGAGAGTAAACGCTGAAGACTATCAGCCCTCAGCGTTTAACAGATTCAATGAATGTACTAAAACCTATTCGTTAACTCCAGCCTCAGCAGCCAGACGTTTTTCTTCCTGTTTATTGCCCATGTAAACAAATGGCAAGTAAATCAAGAAGGCAACCGCGATATTAACCAAGGCAATAATAACCGCACCAATCGAACCATTCGTCGAGAGGAACGCATTCAGGACAGGAGGCGTCGTCCAAGGAACTTGGTTAACAATCGGACCTGCGAAACCAACACTTGTAGCCACATAAGCAATACCAGCTAAGATAGGTTGATTCAACACGAACGGAATGAAATAAATAGGGTTCAAGACGACAGGTAATCCAAATAGAACCGGTTCATTAATCATGAAGATTCCCGTAGGAAGTGATAGCTTAGCAATTTCTTTATCCTGTTTAACTTTCGAGAAGAACAGAATCGCAAGAACTAAACCAATCGTACCACCAGAACCGCCAAGATAAACGTAAGCATCCCAGGAACCACGGACCCAGACAGAAAGTCCATCACCAACTGTTTTGACACCATTAGAGAACATCTCGATATTATTAAGACCAAGTTGTCCATAGATAGGATTCAAGACAGCTTCCAATAGGTTAGCTCCATGCAGACCGAAGAACCAAAGGAACGGTACCAAGAACGAAATAATTAAGACTGAGCCAATCCCTTGAGATAGGCCTAAGAGTGAATTAGCAATTGTAGTTTGGAACCACACAAAGAATGTTTGCCCAGCAAATGCTGAGAAGCAATAAGCAACAATTCCCCAGAATCCAATGGCAAATGCGCCAGGAATAACAGCTGAGAAACCTTTACCAACAGCAGGTGGAACCGAATCAGGAAGCTTGATAACCCAGCCATTGTCAGTGATCTTCATATAGATACCACTGGCTATAAGACCAACGATCAAGGCAATGAACATTCCCTTAGCATCGAGGTAGTTACCCGTATCAGCATTTCCTAAAGCTCCAACAACAATGAAGGAGGAAGCAGCAATAACTGCAGTCGACAATGCATCGTGGTTTTCCGATGAAGCACGTTGGTAACCAATCGCAAAGACGAGGTAGAGCGAAATCAATGATAGAGTTCCCGCACTGAGATAATCAAAGAGCGGAGCAATGTTGGCATAAGCCCACACGATAAATGAGTGACCCTCTCCAATATAGCCAGCTAATAGTGACCATGGTACGAAGAAGACGTTGTTTAGTAGAACCGCAAATGCACCGACTAAAACAATAGGCATCAATGAAGCAAAAGCATCACGAATCGCAACTAAATGTTTCTGGCTACCGATCTTGGCAGCAATCGGGACGAAATGAAGATCTAACCAATTGATAAAAGCATTCATAATATTCTCCCTTTCTTTCTTAGAGTAAAACTCACGTCGATGAATCTCTTCCCCCTAATACCCTTGTGAAAAATAATTCATTGGTATGACTTTTAAGCTCAACCCCATTATACGCAGAAAGAAAACGTTTGTAAACCCTTTCTTGTTAAATTCATTAGAATAAATTATAATTAACATGGAGGTACACCATGAACACACATTTAAAAGTCGTCACCCTAGGCGGTGGCTCATCCTACACACCCGAACTCATCGAAGGGCTCATTAAGCGCTACGATAGTTTTCCCTGCACTGAGCTATGGCTCGTAGACATCGAAGAAGGCCAAGATAAACTCAATATCATTACCCAACTCGCCAAGCGACAATTCAAGAAAGCAGGACTACCCGTACAGGTCTATTCAACACTCAATCGTCGCGAAGCCCTCAAAGACGCCCACTTCGTCACCACTCAACTAAGAGTCGGTGGACTCGAAGCCCGCTCACTAGACGAGGCCATCCCCGCCAAGTACGGCGTCATTGGCCAAGAGACCAACGGACCCGGCGGACTCTTCAAAGCCCTACGCACCATCCCCGTCATCATGGACATCATTAAAGACTGTGAAGAACTCTGCCCAGAAGCCTGGATCATTAACTTCACCAACCCGGCCGGCATCGTGACCCAAGCCATCCATGAATACACCTCATGGAAACGTTTCATCGGCGTCTGTAACCTACCCTATGGCATGCACGTAGAAGCCGCCAGTCTCATGGACGTCGATCTCTCACGCATCCACATCGACATGGCCGGACTCAACCACCTCGTCTTCGGCATCAACGCCACCCTCGACGGCAAGAACATCACCCAAGATCTCCTCAAGCGCTACGCGAACACGAGCGGACTCGGCATGAAGAACGTCGTCGACATCCCCTGGTCACAAGCCTTCCTCGAAGCCCTCGGCTACATCCCTTGTTCCTACCTCAGGTATTACTACCAAAAAGACGAGATGTTACAGGCACAACAGGAACAAATGAAAACCAACACCACCCGGGCTCAAGTAGTCATGAAACTAGAGAAGGAACTCTTCAAACAATACGAAGATACCAACCTTGACATCAAACCCAAGGAACTCGAACTTCGTGGTGGCGCCTACTACTCGGACGCTGCCTGTAACCTCATGGACTCCATCTACAATGATACCAGAGATGTTCAAGTCGTGAACACGCCCAGCCACGGCGCCCTTCATGGCATCAATCCCGAGGATGTCGTTGAGATCTCCTGCCTCATTACCAAGGATGGTCCCATCCCCTTAACAATGCCAGACCTTAACCCTGGAGCTCTAGGCATCATTCAACAGATGAAAGCCTTCGAGAAACAAGCAACTAAGGCCGCCATCACCGGCCAGTACCAAGATGCCTACCTGGCAATGGTCATGAACCCCTTGGTTCAATCTGAAGAGAAAGCAACCCTCATCTTGGATGAAATGCTGGTAGCACATAAGCGCTACCTTCCCCAGTTCAACCGATAATACAAAAACGGGAAAGCGTAAGCCATCCCGTTTTTTTTATTCTCAGATGTAATTGGAAAGCTTCAAGAACTTCGTCCGTCGGTAGTGATGGACATCCACTGAACAAGCAAATATCTTCCCATTCCGTAACATTTCAACGTTCTCCGTCTTCAGTGATGGCATCCCATCCTCAAGTCCTAACAATACCGCGTCCTCAGCACTGAGGATATCCGCACTAATAATCATATCAACATAGCCAATCTCTAACTTCAACACTTTACGAATGTAAGCGAAGATGGAAGTCGTAGCCACCTCGTGAGTAATCCCAGGGATCACCTCCGAGTTATAGTAAGTGTACTCAACCACGTAAGGATCGCCATCCACATACCGTAACCGCTTGATATAGTAGATTAATGTCTCTGGATCACACTTCAGTTTCGAAACCAGTTTCGCATTCGCTTTCTTCAATTCGAAAGAAATCACCTTAGTCGTGACACTCTTATTCTTGAACTGAGTCGTTAAACCATGGAAGTTCTCCAGGTTAATAGCACCCTCGCTATCGCCCTTACGAAGAAACACACCTGAACCTTGAATGGACACGACAAGGCCCAGCCTCATCAAATGATTAATCGCATTACGAATGGTGTTGCGGGAGGATTGATACTCCTTAATGAGTACATCTTCGGTAGGCAGTTTACCCGTATCGTCGTAGAGGCCATTCATGATTTTTTCTTCAATGCTTTTCGCTATTTCTTTATATTTTGACATAAGCCTCCTTGTTATTTCACACGAATAGTATAAACCATTTGACGCTCTCAGTAAAATAGATTCCAATAAATTATTAGCCTATCTTTTTATCTCTCCCTCAAGAATTTTATGGACTCTATGCTTCAGTACCGGTAACACCTCTTCATTAAACCAAGGATTCTTCGCCTCCCAGCGCCGATTCAACGGAGAAGGATGCACCAACGGAAAATACTTTGGTAAGTACTCACCAAAAGACTTGACGGTCTGGGTTAAATTACTCTTCATATTATCTTTGAGGTAATACTTCTGTGCGTAAGACCCTACTAAAATAATCAATTGAATCTGTTTCATTTCATTCAAAAGAAGTGGATGCCACCGACTCGCGAAATCCTTCCTCGGTGGTAAGTCCCCTGTTTTCCCCTTACCAGGAAAATAGAAATCCATGGGCAGCACCGCGAAATTCTGTGGCGTATAGAAAGTTTCCTCATCGATCCCTAGCCATTCCCGGAGTCGATCACCACTAACATCCCGGAAGACATCATTCTCCTCCCGTGTC